>NZ_JBEYVC010000012.1:0-118314 GCF_040643855.1 Streptomyces sp. NPDC047072
CGGCCCGGCGAGGGTGACCGTACGGCGGCCGCCCCGGTAGGCCTCCTCGACGGTGAGCGGCAGTTCGGCCTCCTGGTCGGCGCCGGGCACGCGCACCATCGACGGAGACGTCTATGTCTCCCCCCGCCATCTCGCCAGTACCACCGCTGTCGGCGATCCCGGCCTCGACCCGCTGCGCAACCTCGGCTGGGAACTGCACCATGACGACCTCGGCAACGCCTACCTGAACGCCCCGGACCGCAGGGTGCGACTGGGCTATCTTCCCGAAGGCGAGGACGACGGCCTGTGGCGCATCAACGCCTACAAGGACCCCTTCGGCCTGCCCCTGTGGGGCGTCTGTTTCAACGACTCCGCGCCGACGGAGTTCGTGACCGCCTTCACCACTGCGCTCGCCGCCGCGTACGAACGGGGCCCGGACCGCTACCTCGCCCGTCCGGTCTCCGGGAGCAAGGACCGCGACCCGTTCCTCGCCATCGATCCGCTCGTCAACCGCGGCTGGCTGTTCGACTGCCCCCGAGGGGGCGTCTTCGCCGTCCAGTCACCCGACGGGCTCGCCGCCCTGGAGTACACCACCGGCGATCTCGTTGCGGAAATCGAGCTGACTACCCGCGACGCCCGCTGGCAGCTGTGGGCCGGCACCTCCCTCAGCCGCCCCTTCTGGTACGCCACCTTCAGCACCGACACCCCCGTCGCCCTGCTTAAGGCCGTCACCGAGTCCGTCTGCGATCCCGCCCCCCTGCCTCGCTGGCGCGAATCCACCTACAGCTACGTCGAGGACCTGGCCCAGCTCACCCCCATCCTCCCGCCGCGCCCGCCCGGTCCGACCCCGCTCGACGTGCAGCGCCTCGCCTCCCGTCGCCCGGCCGCGCTGCCCACAACCAGCGTCCCGCGCTGGAGCACCACCAGCCGCCTGGCCCTGCCGAGCCCGCGCCATTAACACCGGCCCCGATCCCGACCGGAGACTCCTTGTCCCTGCAGGCACCCGAGTTCTTTGCCGAACTGTGCCTCCCGTTCCACGACCACACCGTCGTCGGCAACACCTACTACGCGGCCCCGGTTCCGGGCACGCCCCTGCGGCTTCGGATCGACTTCAGCCGCACCATCCACGCCGACACCTACGGCGGGCTGCGTCTGGCGGTCGTCCACCCGGACCGCGGCGAGATCGACGCTGTGGCCCTCGGCTTCGTGGACCACGGCACCTTCCACCGGCGCGACGAAGCCAACAACACCAGCCGCAACACCAGCGGGTACGGCACATTCAACAAGTACCACCGTCCCGGTCGGCCACCGTGGGACGGCGCCGTTACCACCGGGCTGCGCGATGCCATCGAGCAGTACAGCGCCATCTGGTTCCCCGGTGCCTGGAGCGCATCCGCGCCCAGCCACACCGCGAGCGGGCCCCCGCGCCCCTCTGTCGCCGCGCCGGTCACCCGTGCCGGCGCCCGCGCCCGCTGAGCCGCGCCCCCACTCACCGGCCCCGACGTTCGGCATTCGGCATTCCGTAATTTCCCGCAGGAGCACTGCCTGTGATGACCCACCCCTTGGAGAACCTCGATTCGGCCCAGACCGTGCAGGTGCTTCCCCGCCACCTCGCCGGACCCGGCGCCCTCGACCCCCGCACGGCATGGGCCTTCCCCTTCGACGAGGGCTGGCTGTTCGCTCAGACTGACAACGGCACGGCCACCGCGTTCAGCCCCTGCCTGCGACTGCAGACCACCTACGACCCCCAGCCCGACAAGCCCGGCAAGGGCACGTGGACCACCACCGCACACCAAGCCCCGTTCACCCCGCCGGACTTCACCCCGCCAGCCTGGTGGATCACCTTTGACGCCACCACCCCCGTCGAACTGCTCCACGACGTCCACACCGAACTGCTCGACCTCTACCTCGAAGACCGGCACAGCGACCAAGACCGCTTGTTCCAGGAAGAGATGGCGCCGTACGAGGCATACGCACCGCTGCTCGCCTGTGGTTGGAGCCACGACGTCAAGACCGACGGCACACAGACTTTCCTCACCCCGGACGAACTCGGTGGCGTACGCCACCAGTACGCCAACGGCGCCGACAGACCAGCTTGGCGGGCCTGGGGCGGATTCCCCAGCGAGCCCCACTGGACGGCCCGCTTCTCCTTCGGGACACCCACCACGCTCGTCGCAGCCCTCACCGCCTCGCTGATCTCCACCGAGCCACTGCACCGCACCGTCCAGGACATCCCTGTCCTCACCCGCCGCGCCCTCTACGTCACCACCACGACAGCCAGGCAGGCGCCCAGTAACACGCTTGCGGCCCCGCCGCCTCCCGCCCCGGCCTCCGGCCGGACCCGATGACCCTCCCAGCCCCTGACAAGGAGCCCCTCTTCTCGTGCATCCCCGTTTCGTCCGCGGCGCCGTGCGAACCGCTGCCGTCGCCGCTGCGGTAACCGGCACCCTCAGCTGGGCGTCGGCCGCGACGGCGCAGCCGTCCGAGCTGACCTCCTCGGCCTCCGCCGCTCCCGCAGAAACACCGGCCCCTGACGTGGGCGGCGTCGAGATCACCGTGAAGGACACGGCCGGGGATATGCTCCGCGACGCCGCGTTCCTGCTGCTCGACTCCGCCGGCCAGGAAGCCGGACGAGGCAAGACCGACACACAGGCGAAGCTGGCCTTCTCCGACCTCGCGCCGGGCATCTACCGGCTCAAGCAGACGGCTTCCGGTAGCCCGCTGCACGACGTCGTGGACGACCAGGACGTCATCGTCACTCCCGGTGCTGACACCCCGCTGACGATCATCGACCCGTTCAAGTCCGCCTCCCTGTTGCTGAAGGCCAAGGACGACAAGACCAGCAAGCTGCTGGCCGGGTCCATGGTCAACATCGGCAGCGGCGACACGACCATCCTGACGCTGACTACCGGCTCCGAGGGAACGGCCAGCGGCACACTGCCCATCAACTCCCGCGCGGGCAGCACCTTCTGGGTCAAGCAGGTCAAGGTGCCCGCCGGCTACGCGATTTACACGTCCACGAAGAAGTTCAAGGCCAAGCCGGGCGACCCGGTGACCGTGACCATCACCAACGCCAAGAAGACCAGCGGCACGACCCCCGCCCCCACGTCATCCGAGAAGCCGACCGACACGGCGACCGCGCCGGGCGACACGGCGAGTGGTGGCACGGCGGCCAGCACGGCAGGCTCCCCGACGACGAGCACCGGCTCTTCGCCGACAGCCGACGAGTCCGGCACTTCCTCGAAGACCGCGGACGGCTCCCTCGCTCACACCGGAGCCGATGCCACCCCGTGGCTGCTCGGCGGCGCCGGTGTCCTCCTCGCCACGGGCAGTGGAACTGTCTTCGCGGTACGGCGCCGCCGTACCTCGGACAAGAGTGGCAGCGCACAGAACTGATCAAGCTGGACGGATCTTCTCACCAGCCCCCGAATTCCCCATGCGGAGTTCGGGGGTTTTCGTCTGCCCGGCCGGCCAGCGGACGGACAAGGTGCTCTGCTCGCTGGTCCAGTCCTCTCCAGAGGAAACCGGCGGCTGACTCACAGCAGGTGGCGAGCGGAAACGCGGTGGTGGCTACCCGTCTCCTTTGCCCAACTCCGCTGCAGGAAGGAGGATTTCAGCCGTGCAGCACTCATGGCATGGTGAAGCGCCAGGCCGCATCAATGCGTCCAGCGCCTCCACCGTGCCCATTCCCTTGCCCCCATCGATTGCTTCGGGGCAGACAACGTCGTGCACGATCGTCCCTCCGCGACGTCGTGGATCAGGCCCTACCACCACCCCGACGGCTGCGGTGGCAGCAGGGTCTCCGGAGGCCGATGCGTCGGCACGGCCGACACGTCCACACCCCCCGATCGGCTTGCAACTCCCTCTGTAACCCACACGGAGTATTCGACGGCCTCGACGCTGCTCTCCGTAGCTGTCCATGCAGGAACCCCTACGCGGTAATGCCAGGGGTGTCCGTGTGTCGTAAGAAGACGTTCATAGAGCCGCACCTACGGTCTGTGCTTCCGGCAAGAGCGTGATCCTGGCGGGGACGCCGTCGGTGAGCGGCCGATCTCCGGACGCGCTGTTCATCGACAGCACCCCGGACTCCAGCTCCCGTGTCCGGATCTCAGCAGACGGCAGTTCGCCTGCGGCAGACAGGAAAGATCCGGCAAGGACTGGTGATCGCCGTGACGCCATGTCAACCTAAACGACCTTCCCTAAAACGCCAGGTCAGAGAGGTGATGCGGTGTCATTGGATGCGGATCAACCGGGATTCTCCACGACGGTTGCGGCCCTGCGGCTTCATTCCTGGAAGCTCGGCGCCGGCCAGCCGATGCAGGTGATCGACCAGTTCACGGAGGCCGACTTCACCCACATCGTGGACGACCGGGCCGATGTCCACATCGGCTCGCGCGACGGCCGGTTCTACCTCGGCTACTTCCCCAACGGCCGGCCCGGCGGTCCCGATGATGACCGGGCGACGGATAGGGGCTGGGTGATCGCCGTCACCGGCACTGCAAACGTCCCCGGCTACCGGATGTCCTTCGGGACGGAGACCCCAGCGGAGATCATTGCTGCTGTCGTGGCCCAGATCCTGGCCGCCTCCCGCCCCTGTGACTGACGCGTCCCGTCCCTTCGTACGCCCCGCGTACCCTGCTTCCGCTCTCGCGGCCTCGCTCGCTACTGCTTGGAGAACACCTTGGAATCGCACCAGCGCGAGATGACCGTCGGTGACCTGCTCAACCTGCTGTCCGCGTACAACCCTGACACGCCCGTCCGCCTCGCCGTCAACCCCTTCTTCCCCATGGCCCACCTGCTGGGCGGTGTGGAGTCGGCAGTGGACGAGCAGGGCCGACGGGTGGTCTACATCGCCGAGTCCAAGGAGGCCGTGCAGTTCGGCCCCCTGCCACCCGCGGTGGCGGTCGCTCTGACCTGGCAACCCCCGGCTGAGGGACCCTCGCGTCGCCGGCGCGGCGCGACCGGTCCGCACACCGGCCAGTGATCCATCGAACTCACGGAGGCGCCCCTGCACCCGTACCACCCCATCGATCCCTCCCACCCCGACTCGCCGGACCCGGTGTACTGGGTCACCCCGCGCCACCTGGCCGGCGATGACGATGCCCTCGCCGAGCGGATCGGCGACACCCTCAGCGGTCTCGGCTGGCGCATGTGGCCGACCTCCCGCAACACCCTGCTCTACGTGAGCCCCGACGGTCTGCGCGGCGCCGAATGGATCCTCGCCGCCTACCCGTTCGAGCTGGGCGGGCTCCCCGTGGCCTGGCAACTGTCGGCGCGCCCGCACACCGCCTCGGCCATGACCGAGTGGAACGTGTATTTCACCGCTGGCGTCCCACACGAGGCGATCGCCGACCTCCTGCTCGCGCTCGACGCCCGCGAAGCGCCCGATGCCGGGTTCGAGGACGCGGAGACGGTGCTCACCGTGCTCAGCGCGTGTGGCTGGCTGCGCGACCTGGACCGTCCGCGTACGACCGCCACTGACCCCGGCTTCTCCGCCAGCATCTCCCTGGAGACGCTGCCGCCGCTCGTCCAGGACGCTGACCCCCGGGACGACCTTCTGGGATGGCAGGCATGGGCGGAACCCGTGCTGGGAGCGCCGTACCTGTGGTGCGCCAGCTTCAGCGCCAGCGTCCCTCACGATCTGGTCGCGGTCTTCGCCGCCTCGCTCGCCTCTCCGGTCCCCGTTGCCCGGCGCACCCTGCCCCACGGGACGCAGGACCGGCTCACCGTCGTACGCCGCGACTGACGACACGGCACACCCTCACCATCCCCACCTTGACCTTGGAGGTCTGCTTGCCCCTGCCCTTGATCCTGCTGTCCATCTCGCCCACGACAGGGACTGCCCACCACGGCGTGATGCTCGGCACCGAGCCGTTAACGGTATGCGCCACTCATTCGGCGGACCTTGCGCCGATCGGAGAGAACACGGCACACTCCCTGTGCCAGAGCTGCACGCGCGCCTTCCGGATTCTGACCACGCCGCCGCACCCTGGTGGAGAGCCGGATTCCCGGCCTGCTGTCGGGACGGGTAAAGGGGCCACTGCGCACCGGCCGATCCCGGGCCACCTGATGGGCTACTGCGGCAAATCGCTCGATCCCCGCCCATCGTCCGCGCGACGGAAGTGTGCGAACTGCACCGCGCTCTTCGCCGCTCTGAACCGCTTCCACCGCTTGGCGGGCGAGGTGCGAGTGCCCGCCGACGAGGTGTGCCCGCGAGAGGAGGACGTGCTCTGGGCGCCCAGCGGCCGGAGCAACCTCGTCACCGGACACCGCCGCAACACCGCCACCCGCAGCGCCCTGTGCGGCCTGCCGCTCTCCGCCCCGAACCCCGACGCCACCGTGGAGTGCGCCCCCTGCTGTCGCGCCTGGAAGACCGAGCGCGACCGACGGACGACGGCACTCGCCCGGATGCGGGCGCGGGCCTGCTGGTGGACCCAGCGCCGGGAGCTGAAGACCTTTCAGGGACGTGCTACGGACCTCAACTCCGGTGACGCGTATACCGTGTCCGGTTGCCTGGACCGGCACCACGTCCTGACCGTGACCCAGCCCGCCCGGGGGCGGCGGCTCACGATCCTCACCTACGTGCCCGCGGACGACGAGATCGTGGAGCTGGGCCTCCACCACGACCGGCTGCTCGCTATCGAACGGCCTCGTGCGCCGGAGGCGGGTATGCCCGCGCTGTCATGACCTCGTGCACTGGTCTGCTTTGACCGTGCCACGCCGTCCGCTGAGTGTCCCACTACTTGGGCTCGCTTTCTCACCGTTGTCATGGTGAGAGAGCGGGCCCGCTTCCGTTGCGTCGGGGGTGTTGTGCCGTGCCGTACGCCAGGTGCCCGGACAGCGCGGGCGTGTCAGCGACACGGGGGCGGCAGGCGTGGTTCGAGTTGTCCGATGTAGTTCCGGACGACGAACGCCCCGTCCTGGCCCGAAAAGCAGGGGAGAACGGGGCGTTTCGGAGTGTCGTACGTCAGCGGGCCTGCGCCGCCTGGACGGCGTCGGCGAGGTGGGCGTCGACGAGAGCG
This sequence comes from Streptomyces sp. NPDC047072, assembly GCF_040643855.1. Classification (NCBI taxonomy): domain Bacteria; kingdom Bacillati; phylum Actinomycetota; class Actinomycetes; order Kitasatosporales; family Streptomycetaceae; genus Streptomyces; species Streptomyces sp. NPDC047072. The sequence goes on from NZ_JBEYVC010000012.1 coordinate 7,002, forward strand.
GGAGACCCGGAGACGATCACCAGGACGTTGCCGCTGCGGATCGCCGTCTGCTTGACGACGCTGCTCTGCCCGCCGGCGGAGTAGGTGAGCAGCTGGCTCCACCGCTCGTCACCCAGCTGAGGGGCACTCGTCTTCGTGGTGACCATGTCGATGACGGTGCTGCCCGACACCACCTGGTAGGTGGGGCAGGAGAGCATCGCGTCGAAGACCGTCCCGATGCCCTTGGACAGCTTCGCCGCGCCGTCGCTGTAGAGCTCCTCGGACAGCTCGGAGCTGCTGCTGCCAGCGTAGGTGAAGGACACCTTGGCCTTGCGGGGAAAGCTGAGGCTGGTGCTGGTGGCCGTGTCGCTGTCGAGCTCGGCCAGTGCCGGGCAGCCGATCACGGTGACGTCGTCGTGCCGGACGGCGGGCGGCGGCGTGCTGGTGTAGCCCTCGCCCAGGTCGCTCTCGCTCAGCAGCCGCGTCTTCAGCTCGGCCGAGGACAGCGGCGCGGGTGCCTTCGGCGTGCCGTCCTGAGGCGCAGGCGTGGAAGACGACGTGGAGGTGGTGGCGGGCTCCATGCGGGTGGAGCAGCCGGCCAGGGCAAGGACGGTGAGGGCGCTCAGGCCGAGGGCGGTCGTGGTGGACAGGCGCATGCGGAAACCCCTTGTGGTGCGGGACGGATGGTCTGACCGGGCCGGCTGTCCGGGCGCCGACGAACGCAGGGGCAGGGGAAGGGGTTTCGCGGGTTTCAGTGGCCGAGGTGGCGCAGGCCCTCTTCGAGGGTGGGGTGGAAGCGGTCGACCGGACCGGAGTTGCGGTTGTACCAGGCGGTGTCCAGGCGCGGCTCTTTCGTCTCGTGGCCGGCTGGGCAGCGCAGCCACACCGAGTCGTCGCGCATGTTGAAGACGATCCAGTTCCGGTACGCACCGCAGTGGCACTGATGGACGTCCCCGTCGATGACGAGCGGCCGGTCCCAGCGCATCATGAAGCCTGAGACGTCCCGGCGGACCGGTGCCCGGAAGTCCGGCGGCAGGAAGTCCGGCGCTGTGGTCTCCGGGCCGGGTGCGTCGGGCAGCGGCCACTCGGTGTGCATCGCCAGGAGTGCCTGGCCGGCACGCTGGGCTTCACGGAAGTCTCTCTCCGCACGTGTACGTCGGAACACGCGGTCTCCATCTCTGTCGTCTCACCTGCACGAGGAGAGTGCCGCAAGTCCCTGACCTGCTGCAACTCTAGAATTGTTGAATTCAGCGGGTCTTGCCGGAACGATCCTTGCCCTTCGCCGCGCGCTGCGCGGTCCTGCGGGTGGCGGTGCGCGTGGGGGTGGTGTGCGGTGGCGTGGAGGAGGCGTCCGCGGACAGATCGGCCATCCGCCGCAGCCGCCACACGAGGACGTCGCTGATCGAGTCGGCGGTGTCCAGCTCCCGGCGGGCGGCGGCTTGGGCCAGGAGCGCGGCCGGGTCGTGACCGGCGCTCTCGACGTCGGCGAGGGTGGCGGCCAGCGCGTACCAGCCCGGCTCGGCCAGGACCTGCTCGGCCAGCTCCGGCACTGCCCGGCGCAGGGAGGTGGCCTGCTTGTGCAGCAGGGGCTGGGACAGGCGCCGGCCACGCTCGCGCATGACGCCCAGATACATTGGTGCGGCGGCCTGGTAGGCGGCGCGCAGGTGCTCGGCGGCCTCGCGGGCAGCAGCGGCCTGCTGGGCGTGCTCCTTCATCCCGTGCCAGTGGGCGGCAGCGGTGACCAGGAAGAACACCATGTCGATCAGCATGGCGGTGGTGGCGCCGTCCTCCCCACGGCCGAGCGCAGGCCCCCCGTGGACGAGGTCGCGGGCGGCCTGCCGCAGACCGCGGGCGTGGCCTCGCTGGGCCCGGATGTGGGAGCGCGTGGCCTGCTCGAACACGAAGGCGGCGTCGCGCAGTTCGCGCCGGGTGTGCGCGGCCGAGGTCTTGGCCAACGCGTCGAGGACCTCGCCGGCCGCGGCGAGATGCGCGGCGATCTGCCCGTCGTCGCCCCGGTCGAGGACGAGCACGGCCTGCCAGACCGCCCGTGTCGCCTGGCGGCGCGCGGTCGACGGGCTGATACGGGCGGATCCGGAGGAAGGTTCGGTGGCGGCGTCACGGTCAGGTTCGGAAGCGTTGGCGGCCCACCGTTCGCGGATTTTGGGGAGGGAGAGGTCGGGGGCGAGGGTGGAGCCCGAGTAGTAGATCGGCTCTTTGTTCTCGTTGCGGTCGTCGGGCAGCGCGACCTTGTAGCCGAGCAGATCGCCGGAGGGCGCGACGCGCTGGTGGATCAGGAGGCCGGCGGCGGCCAGGCGGTCGAAGAACTCCTGCTCGTTGGCGACTCCGGCGGCGGCGCGGCGTACCGTCTCGCGCAGTTCCTCGCGTGGGGTTCGTTCTCTGCCCTGGCGGATCGCCTTGTGGCGTTCGGCGCTGGTGGGGCGCTTGGCGGCGGTGCCGTCGCCCGTGTTCAACCGGCGTAGCCCGTAGTCGACTTCGATCTTCCGGGCTTCCGCCTGGGAGCGGGCGCCATCGTGGCGGATACGGGCTCGGCGGCCGTCCTGGCGGACGACGGTGGCGATGATGTGGATGTGGTCGTCGGCGTGACGGACGGCCGCCCAGCGGCAGGCGGCATCGTCGCCCTTGGGAGCGATACCGGTGGCGGCGACCATGCGGCGGGCGATGTCCGCCCACTGCTCGTCGGTGAGGATCGGGTCTTCGGGCGCAGCGCGCACGGACAGGTGCCATACGTGCTCGGCGGGCCTGGCGCTTTCGGGCAGGGCCATGACGGGCTGGTCCAGCAGGCGTTGCAGGTCACGCTTGGTCGCCCTGGGGTCGCGGCCGGGGGCACGGCCGGGGTCGGGGGCCAGACGGTCCCACGCGGCGACAAGGTGGGGGTCGATGTGCTCCTCGGCCTTGCCGGGACCGTACAGGTATTCCAGCAGGCCGTAGGTGTCGTTGCCCATGTCGTGGACTCGGGGGATCATGCGGCGGGACGCTCGCCGTCCAGGTAGCGCTGGACGAAGGCGTCCACACGCAGAGAGACCCGGTCGACACCCGCGAGGACCGCCTTGGCCTGCGGTGCGGGCTCGTCCGAATTCAGTGCTGCCGCAACCTGGTTGAGGTTGTTGCCGATCCGGTTGAGTGCGGCCCTCAGGGCGAACAGCTCGTGCAGCATCTCGCGTTCGCTGGCGATTTCCGCGGCGGTGAGGTCGAGGTTGCGGGCGGCTTTGAGCGCGGCGCGGGCGAGGTAGTTGGCGACGCTCATGCTGCAGGCGGCTGCGGCGCGGACTAGGAGGTGGTATTCGGCGTCGTTCATGCGGCAGCTCGGCTGGTGTATGCGCTTCTTCTCGTCGCGCAGGCGCTCACGCTGCTGGACGCGGGGCTTCGGCGGTCTGGCGTGGGCGCAGTCGCTGCTGTGGCAGGAGTGGCTGTCCCCTTCGTCAGGATGCGGTCCGCCCTCGGCCGCATCCTGACGGATCGGCGCCCCCCGGTGCCGATCCGCTCCCGCCACCCCTGGGGCGGGAGACGCAAGAGCATTGCTCCCAACGGGAGCAATGCTCTTGCACCAACTTGCTCCCGCTGAACTGGAGTTGGCTTCCGCCTCACCTGCTGTGGGGGTGGGAGGCGTCGTAGGATCTGTCATCGGATGCGGTTCCTCCTGGTGCGGATGCGGTGCTGGATGTCGGCGGCGAAATCGACCATGGCGGCCGGGCCGTCGAGGAGCTGGACGGGGGATGCGGCACAGTGCTGGACGAGCCACTGGCCGTGCGACGGGAGCACGGCGGCGTGCAGGAACACGGGCAGGAATGGCGGGTTCCTCCAGCGCGGTGGTGGTGGCCTGGCCCGGCCGAGGACAGGCCACCGGAAGGATCGGTGGAAGCAGGCGTTTGACCTGCTGGTTTACGAAAGTCAGCCGCACTCGTGGCAGCGATCGAGGTGCTGGTTCAAGGCCCCCGCCAGGTTCCGCCTCACCACGACGGCGTTCCTCGCGCTGGTCCTCACCGACGCGGAGCCCCGGGAGCGCTTGACATGATGTCCTGCTCGAAGCCGGACTTGATGTACGCGAAGCGCCGGCAGTTCTTCATCGAGCCGTACTCCGTGCCGTCGTGGTGCCCGCGTCGGTGCGGAGCTGCTGCAGAACCGGCGTCAGATCCTCGTTCCGCCCGCCCCGGATCTTCTGGGCGCGCAGGATTTCCCGGAGCTGAACCCGGGTCAGGGACTCGTTCCCGTCACGCTTGAGCAGCGCGGGCACGTGGGGACGGACCCGCTCAACCATCTCCTCGACGCTCAGCTTCGGCTGCCTCCGGGACCGGGTGGACTGACCGCCGCCCGGCCGGTTCCGGGGTGCCCTCGCCTTCGGCGCCCGCTGTACGGGGACGGTGCGGGGACGGTCCCCGTCGGGTTCCGTCCCCGTTTCGGAGTCGGGGCGTTCGCGGTCCCCGTCGTGGTCGGGGACTCTGTGGGGACGGTCCCTATTGGCCTCGGTCCCTGTTTCGGTGCCGGGGTGTTCGCGGTCCCCGTCCCCGGTGGAAAAGGACACCGAGGATCCTCCTGCGCCCCCCTGAACAGCGGCTTCGTCCACTCCATCGGCACGGCCGCTCGCCTCGTCATTGGGCTCTTCGGCTCCGGCGGGCACGGTCTCCCGGTCCCCGACCGCCGCCTCCTGGCCGTCGCGCAGCGCGACCGAGCTGGACTCGGCGGCTGGGTCCTCGTCGCCGACCGAGACCGGATGGGGACGGGGACCGTCGGGCCCGTGTCCCGTCCCCGGTTCCGTACGGTTCCCGTCTGCCCGGTCCCCGATCGATGTGGTGCTTCGGGGACCGTCGCCGGGGACCGCGCTCATCCATGCACTCGCATGCGTCCCGTTCGCCGACGGAGTCGTGATCGACGGAGGGAGAGGGGACCGGTCCCCGCGATCGGCGTCCTCGTCGCGCGAGGGCTGAATCCAGGGCGACGGCAGGACCACGGTGGCGAGCTCCGTCGCGTGCCGGCGGGCGGCCAGCTGCTCCAGAAGCGCACGCCGCTGGGCTGGATCGGTGCCGACACCGGATCGTGCGAGAGCCGACTGAAGCCGACGCGTGATCCGGCTGCCACGGCCTTTCTCACGCTCTTCCTCGGGCATCCCGGCCAACTGGGAGGCGAGGGCCACTGCCCGCCGGGTCGCGCGGTCCTTGGTGATCTGCGCGGCATCGCGGTTGCGGGTCGCGACGCCGAGGCGGGAGAGGAGCCGCTCCCGCACTTCACGTCCGAGAGTTGCCAGGAGTCCTTGGGAGGTGGCGTCTGGCTTGTGCAGTCGCAGCTCGATGCCCATGGCCAGGTGCCACAGCACGGCCGCCATGACAGGGCCGACGAAGGCACGCACGGTGCCGCCCACTGTGCCTGACTCGGCGTATGCCGGGATGACCTGCACCCCGGTGATCACCCAGACTACGCCGCCCGGCAGGCCGGGTGCTCCCTGCGTCTTCAGGTTCTGCCGGGCCATCAGCGCGGTCGCGAACAGCGCTAGTTCGGCCGCACTGAACATCATGGCCCGCTCCACCGTGCCGGCGATGTCGAGGTAGTCGGCGGCAAAGCGCCAGCTGGTGTCGGCGCTGTAGGCGGTGCAGTTGAGGGCGGCGAGGGCCGCGACCCAGACTGCGGGGGTGGCGGCGCGCGGGCCGCCCGCCCGGGTCCGGTTGCGCCGGATTGACCACCCGGCCAGCACCAGGGCGAGCACACCGACGGCTGCGACGAGGTTGACGGGCTCGATGCCGAAGGGGAGGGAGAGCATGGCGACGGGGTGAGTCATGCTGCCTTTCGGAGAGCGGTGATCAGGGCGTGGGTCTGCGCCTGGCGGGGCACCTGCACCGGCGAGGCAGCCGCCTCGGCGTCCTCGTTCTCGGTGTACTCGTCGTCGGCCGGGTCGCCTTGCCCCCAGTAGCGGTCGCGGTCGGCAACGGCATGGGCGGCGTTGCGCATCAGGTCGCGCGCCCAGTCGAGATCGAGCCGCAATGCGTAAGCGAGCCGCTCGGGGTTCCAGCCGCGGACGTAGGCGTGCCGGGTGACGGCATCGCGCTCGGCTTCGCTGAGGTGGACGTCGCGGCCCTCGAACGCGGCCTTGACTCGGGCGTAATCCAGACGCTTGTTGACTCGGGCGTGCCAGGGGCGGCGTTCGTCCTCGGTGAGCCCGCCCCACATGCCCTGGCGGATCTCGTTGTCGAGGGCGTAGTCGAAGCACGCCTTCTTCACTGGGCAGCTGCCGCAGATCGCCTTGGCCGCGTCGATGGCCGCGCGGTCGCGGGCCGCCGGGAAGAACAGCTCGTCGATCTCCTTGGCCGGCAGGCCGTGGCACTGGCCCCGCTCCTGCCAGCTGTGGTCGGCGATACCGCGGATCGTGGGGGTGGGGGTGTGGTTGGTGGTGATGTGGCGCAAGGCAGTCTCCGGAAGTCGCCTCGGTTGGCGAGGGTCGCTCGGCCCAGGTGGTGGTTCAGGGTGCCGAGGGCGCTTCGAGGCGGGCTCGGGGTACAGGATGGGGTCCGTACCGCAGGCGGAACGTTGTGGTGGAGAAGCGGGCTGCGGTCAGGCGGCGGATGCCTGCTGGTTCTGGGCAGCCAGGGCGCGGTCGATGCGGCCGGGGTGAGCCGTGGCGCGCGGTGCGTTACCCCGCGCTGTGCCGTCGAGGCTGATGCGACGGCGGCGGCAGGGCTCACCTTTCTCGGCGTGACACCAGTCGCACGGCATGCCGAGGACGTCGGGGCCTCCGGCAGCGATGGCGGCTTCGCGGGCGGCGCGGGCCGGGCGGTACGGGGCCAGCTCGGCGCGTACGGCGGCCGGGATGTAGGAGCCGACGGCGGCCAGCTGATCCTTGAGGCCCGGACGGTGTCGCCCTGCGGTGATCCCGCGATGCGCCGAGGGTGCGGTGCGCCCCGTCGCCACAGCATCGCGCGCCGCGAGCAGCTCCGCCCGCCAGGCTTCCGGATTGTCCGGGTCGGCTATCGGGGTCGGGTCGGTGTGCCGAGCCAGACGCTCGCGGCGGTGCACCTGCCATTCGCGAGCCACATCGGCCGGCAGAATCGGGTATGGCGAACTCACGATGCGCTTGCGGACGATATCGCGGACGTCCCAGCCCTGGCCGGTGGCCATCGGGACGTCGTTGAGCAGCTCGTGCCACATGGCTAGTTGGTCGCGGGCCTCGCCCGCGTCGGTGCGGATGGTGCGTGGGTCCAGGCGGCCGACGTAGGTGAGCACGGCAGCAACTTCACGGCGGTCCAAGGTAGTTACTCCGTTCCGGTCGGGTCGTCGACGGCGGCGAGCAGGGCGGCCATGTGTGCCTCGGTGCGAGTCATGCCGGTCTGCGGCGGGGGAGTACCGCCCGGCAGGGCGTAGAGGTTCGGGCGTTGGGGGGTGGGGCTGTGCTCGCGGGCGATCCAGGACCGCCAGTCGGCAGCCCAGGCTGCGGCGGAGCGAGGGCTCCGATCGGCACGGTGGTGGCGCCACTTCGCGTCAGAGGCCTGGAGACCGTGCTCGCCGAGACGTGCGAGATGTCCCTGCTGCTGGGCCCAGGACAGGCATGCGTCATCGACCTGCCAGTCCGCAGCGGAGGTGAGACCGGCAGCACCATTGCTGCTGTCCTTACGGTTCACCTTCGGTTCACTACGGTTCTGGGGGGCAGAATCTGACCCGGGCAGGGGTCGGGATCTGACCCGGGGAGGGGTCAGGTTCTGACGAGGGGGTGCAGATTCTGACCCGGTCAGATCCTGACGAGGGGGGTCGGATTCCGACCGGGTCTTGGGCCAGATGCCGTGCCTGCGCAGCCGCTCGATGTCCAGCTCGGGCGTCGGATCGGACGCGGCCGGGGGCTCGACATAAGCCTCGGGATCGTCCTTGCGGGCCGCCGCGACCTTGGCCAGCCACGCGGCGGCTTGGGGCAGCCGGTAGACCGTGCTGTGCTGCGGGCCGTCGAGGTCGTCGAGCACCTCCAGCTCGCCGGCCACGGCCAGCGCCGTGATGGCGGCGCGCACGGCGTTGCGGCTGGCGTTCGTACGCCTCATGAGCGAGGTGAGGGATGCCCAGGCGACGCACTGTGCGTCGGGGATCCGGTCGGCGATCGACAGCAGGACCAGGCGCGCGTTTCCACGGCTGGCGCTGTGCTCCCACGCCCATTCGCGGGTGTCCCGGCTCATTGGGCCACCGCCCCGACGGGACGGGTGCCGGGAGCCGGCGCCAGAGCGAGGGCATCGGGCGCCCGGTGCACGGCCAGGGAATCGGGCGGTGATGCGAGGACGGCTGCCGCGCAAGCCGGGGTTACCGGCCCTTTGCGCAGGGCAGGCGGCATGTGGGACTCTCCTCCGTGGTGAAACTCGCGCCGGTGTGCCTCGTAGGAAAGGACCGGTGCGGGAAGGTGGGTAAATCTCCGCCCTTGCCGGGGCAGGAGTACCAGTTGGCGTTCGGCGTCCGGGAGTTACCGCTCCCTGGGCGCCGTCGCTGTGTTCCGGGCTATCTCACCCGGCTGGATCGTGCGTTCCGCATGTGGCTCCTGGCGTCGGCTGCCGCCGGGCGGAGAGCCCGGCGAGGGACGACGAACATATGCAGGACCTGCGGCAAGATCCAGACCTTGCTAAAGGACTCTCTACAAGTCGCGCCGGAAGGCGCCGGCACCTGCGCCTACGCGTGGAGGCGGCGGGCCGTGACACAAGCGGCAGGCTGATAGTCCCGCCGTACTCCAGGAGGACCCTCACAGCGTCCCCCTCCGCACCCGCCACACCGAGGCGGGTGGCGGCGACCAACCGCCGACTGGTGTCAGCGACGCAGGTTGTCACCGTGAGGGACGAGCACCACGCGGTCGGCGCAGACGCCCGCGCCGTTCCGGTGCGGGCGCGGCGCCAAAGCGTCAGCCGCTCATCCACGAGCATAGCGAGCACCGGCCGGGCACAGCGATTTTCGAATGACCTCACGAAATTAACCGTGCGGGCATCCCGAAGGTGATCGAGCGTCTCCACAGTTCCTTTCCATTCGAAGATTAAATTCGCATTTCCATTACAGGTGCAGCCATTGCCGGCAGGGTGAAGTGACACGTGTCACCCATGCGATGCACATCTATCGGTAGAAACGGACAGACCGTCCCGAAGGGCGGACGCGCAAACGCCGATAGTGTTTGCGGGGTAGAACTTTCCATACGCAAGATCGATGCGTCAACTGACGTTAATCGCAGGGTACAGTGGCTGAACCCCTGTTAAGTCACGCCCCTTGGGAAGGACCATGAAAGAGCCAGCAGAGGAGCCGGTGAGCCTTCACGCGAAGAGGCTCAGTGACCGGCTCAACCGCCTGTTTGAAGTGGTGCATCCGCCTGGCCGCGGCCCGTACAGCAACTCCGAAGTGGCCGAGCTGATGGCCGAGCGAGGGCTCGAAACCGTGACCTCCACCTATCTCTGGATGCTGCGCACCGGACGCCGGGACAATCCGACGAAGCGTCACCTTGAAGCGCTGGCAAGTTTTTTCGGAGTTCCCGCCGCCTACTGGTTTGACGATGAGGTTGCCGAAAAGACCACGGAGGAACTGAAGTTGCTGGAATTGCTCCGCGACTCCAAGATCAAAAATGTGCTCCTCCGTCTGTCCGACGTCTCGGCGGACGGAAAGGAAGCGGTTCTCGGTCTCGTGGACGGCGTGCGGAAGATGGAGGGGCTGCCGCCCTCCAACTAGCCGAATTCCGGCTACAGTTCAGGAAATGATCAAGGAATGGCAATGTGGTCCACGGGTAGGTGGCGCCAGGATGATCCCCTGGCCGCCCTGGAACTCCCCGACGTCACGAACATCCGCGACCTACGCGACGAGGTCTCCCGTCGTACGGGGCGCGAGGTGATCCTGCAGCCGCAAGAGCAGGCACCGTCGGTCTGCGGGGCTTGTGCGGTCCTGGAGGCCGTCATCTACGTGTTCTACGACCCGCGGACCAGCGGCCTGCATCAAGATCAGATCATCGCTCACGAGTTCATGCATCTGTTCCTCGGGCACCACGAGGCCCGCCCGCTGTCTGCTCTCGCGCCGGCGCTCATCACCACCATGGACCCGGCCATCGTGCAGATGATGTTGGGGCGGACCAAGTACGACGACGCGGAGGAGCACGAGACCGAGCTCCTCGCCTCGCTCCTCCAGCGCCGGATCATCGACCGGTGGCTGCGCAGCGACGAGTCCTCCGGTGACGAGGTCCTGGACCGCGTTGCGCACACCCTGCTGCGCAGGCGGGAGGCCCGGCCGTGAAGGACCTGCTCCACCCGATCAGCCTCGTGGTCGCCGTCCTGGGATTCCTCTGCCTCTTGCGGGACATCCCCGCCCGGCGCCGTGACCCCGCTACCACGGCCCTGGCCTCCGTCTTCCTGCTGTCGGGTCTGTCGTTCCTGTTCTCCATCACCCCGATGTGGGACTACCTCGACCGCGTCCTGGGCACCGTGAACCTCTCTGTCCCTCTGGCCCAGGGCTGCGTGATGGCGCTGATCGCCTGCCAACAGGTGGTCCTCACCTACTGGGGGTCACCCCCGGACATCGCCCGCAGAAGAGCGCGAGCCTGGCTCGGTGCGGGCTTCGCAGTGATCGCGGGGCTACTGGTGCTCTTCGCCCTGCTGACGCCGAGCGCACCGAGGCCGATCGACTTCACGCTGTACTACGCGCACGACAACACGTACGCCGCCTACCTCACCCTCTACGTCACCGCGTACACGATCGGCGAGGTGCTCCTCGCCCGCGGCTGCTGGCGGCTGGCCCGGCGCAGCAAGCGCTCTTCCGTCCGCGTCGGTCTGCGGGTCGTCGCCCTGGGCGCCGTCGTTACCTTTGGATACAGCGGCGTGCGGACGGGCAACGTCATCGCCCCCGCCTTCGGGATCTCCCTCGCCGGCTGGGAGAACTTCGCCTGGACGTGCGGCGACGTCGGCGCCATGCTCACGCTGATCGGTTGGCTGGTGCCCACGATCACCGACCAGGCCAAGAACGTCCGCTACTGGATCAAGCAGCACCTCAGCCACTACCGGCTGCGCCCCCTGTGGCTGGCCTTCTCCAGCGAAGCCCCCGAGATCCGCCTGCCGGTCGACCATGGCGACCCCACCCAGCGCCGCCGCTTTCGCAGCATCGGGTTCAAGCTCTACCGACGGGCGGTGGAGATCCGTGACGGTCGCTTCGTGATCCGCCAGTACCTCGAAGCGGGCGTCCGTGAAAGCAGCGAAGCGCACCACAGGGCGCGAGGACTCGCGGGCGAGGAACTGAACGCTGCTGTCACTGCCGACCAGATACTCGCCGCCATCGCCGCCCACAAGGCTGGCGAGCATCCCCATCCTGACAAGCTCACTGACTTCGCCGATACCGACCCCGAGACCAGCCAACCGATGGACGACATCGACGCCCTCCTCGCTGTTGCCCGCCACCTTCCCCGCCAACGTGCCCGCACCCCCCACCCTGAGCGAGCCTCCATATGACCGATCTGACCCGCCAGCCCGCGCACATCCAGCTGCGGGCCCTGGACCGCCGCGAGATCTCCAGCCGAGAGCTGCTGGACCTTCACCTCGCGCGAATCGACGCCACCACTCTCAACGCCGTCATCACCCGCGACGACGATGCGGCCCGGCAAGCCGCTCACACCGCCGACGAGCGCCGAGCCCGCGGTGAGGTCGGCGGGGTCCTCGACGGTCTCCCGATCACCATCAAGGACAGCTTCGAAACGGCTGGCCTTCGCACCACCAGCGGAGCCGAGGAACTGGCAGACCACGTTCCCGACCAAGACGCAGACGCTGTTGCGCGGCTCCGCCACCAGGACGCGGTGATCATGGGCAAGACAAACACCCCCGCGTACTGCCAGGACCTCCACACCGATAACGCCCTCTTTGGCCGCACGCTCAACCCGCACGACGCAGCGCGAACAACGGGCGGCTCCTCGGGAGGACCTGCTGCGGCGGTCGCCGCCCATCTCACCCCCGCCGACCTCGGCAGTGACCTCGCCGGCTCGCTGCGCCTGCCCGCCCACTACTGCGGGGTGTACGGGCTGAGGCCGACACAAGGACTCGTTCCGGCCCGCGGCCACGTTCCCCGGCCACCGGGCTGGCTCACCAGCAGCGACATGGTTACTCCGGGCCCCCTGGCTCGCCACCCCCGAGACCTCGACCTGCTACTCGCCGCGCTCACCACACCGGCACCCGCCGAGGGCACGCCCTGGCGCGTAGACCTGCCGACGGTCGGCAAGAGCATCGAGCAGTTGAGCATTGCGATCTGGTCCGAGGACCCGAACTGCCCTGTCGACCAGGAGACCTCGCAGGCTCTGGTCACCTTGGAGGAAACGCTGAACGCAGCCGGCGCCTTGGTCCGGCACACACACGGACCTACTGGCTTCGCCGACTCCACACGCCTGTTTGAACAGCTCTTGCATGCCACCGCGACGGCCACCACGAATGACGAGACCGCTGCCGCTGAACTCGCCGCGGCACGACAACTGCAGGACGACGAGACCAGCTCCCGCGCAATCTTCCTCCGCCACCGGACCCAAACCCACCGCAGCTGGTTGCGCGCGAACGAAGAACGCGCCCGACTCCGATCGGACTGGCAGTACTTCTTCACGCAACACGACGTTCTCGTCACACCGGCCGCACCAACGCCCGCGATCCCGGCAGGCAGCCGCACCCTTACGGTCGATGGCCAGGAGCGGAGTTTCTTCGATCAGACCAGCTGGGCCAATCTCACGAGCCACATCGGCCTTCCCAGCCTGGTCGTACCAGTGGCCACGACCACCCAGGGCCTGCCTATTGGCGTCCAGATCGTCGGTCGACCGTACGCCGACCGCGTTCTACTTGCCGTGGCGGACGGACTGGCATCCCTACTTCCTGCCTCCGAGTGAGGATGCAGAATCACCGTGGTGTCCGCCCGGCGACGTTGATCCTGTCGAGGACGAGGTGGCGCAACCTCGTCACTTCAGCCGACGTACCGACTGCCGTATCACCAGCTGCGTGCTGAGTACCACGTGGTCGTCGGTCGCCAGACGTTTTCCGCGGCCCAGAGCCAGCCCGACCGGCGTACGGCCCAGGTCCTCGTACGGAACCCGGACGGTGGTGAGCGCGGGGGAGAGGCCGGTGGCGAAGGCGACGTCGTCGAAGACGACGAGAGACACGTCGCCGGGACGTCCAGCCTGGCCTCCTGCAGCGCGGCCAGAGCGTCGGCCGCCACCATGTCGGTGCCCGCGAAGGCCGCCGTGAAGTCCAGTCCCGCGTCGAGAGCCTGCCGGGTCCGCTGGTAGCCGGAGACGCGGGTGTAGGGGCCGGGCATGTCGAGCTCTTGGGTGTGGGATAGGCCATGGGCGCGCAGCGCGACAAGCCACCCTTCGCGCTGTCGTTCGGCTGTGCTCAGCAGCGGGGCGCCGGCAAAGCGCCCAACGAGCACTGGGACGCCCTGCGCCGCACGGTGGAGGGCATTTCGGAGCGGACCCATCCGCACATCGCCGCACTCGATGGAGCGTTGCTCATGGGAGAGGAGCCCGAAGGCCGTCTCTCCTGGGGGTTCCGCACGCCGATTGCCGGCATCGAGTAGACCGCCGTGACCGATTGGTCTCAAGGGTCTGCCTGGCAGCTTCCCACTGCGTCGACCAGCTCGCGCGCTCGCGCCCCTCCACCCGCGTCGACGCGCGGACAAGCGGCGCGTCCTGCGGCTGCCCCCTCCGTTGGGTTCGCTCAGTCGACCTGAGGCCGGGCGAGTCCGAGGTCGTAGGCGATGATCACGGCCTGGACGCGGTCGCGGGCTCCGATCTTGGCCAGGACACGGCCGACGTGGGATTTGACGGTGGACTCGGCCACGACCAGACGAGCGGCGATCTCGCCGTTGGTCCAGCCTTTGCCCATCGCGATGAGGATTTCGCGCTCGCGGTTGGTGAGCGAGGCGAGCCTCGGATCTTCTGCCGGATCCTTGCGGCGCAGAGGCAAGTGGTGTGCGAACTCGTCCAGCAGACGGCGGGTCAGGGCGGGGGCGACGACGGCGTCCCCGACAGCGACGGCGCGGATACCGGCGAGCAGTTCATCAGGACGGGCTTCCTTGAGGAGGAACCCGCTGGCGCCGGCTCGGAGGGCCGCGTGGGCGTACTCGTCCCGGTCGAAGGTGGTCAGGACGAGTACGCGGGAACGACCGCCGGTGGCGACGATGCGGCGAGTGGCCTCTATGCCGTCCATGCCCGGCATTCGTACGTCCATGAGGACGACGTCGGGGTGAAGTTCGGCGGTCTTTCGTACCGCTTCCGCCCCGTGCGCCGCCTCACCGACCACCTCCATCTCGGGCACGGACTCCAACAGGACGCGGAAGCCGAAGCGTTGGAGATTCTGGTCGTCGACGATGAGCACAGTGATCATGAGGCACCGCCCCGGGGCGTGAGGTCGAGGGTCGCCTCCACGGCCCATCCTCCGCCAGGCGCCGGCCCGGCGCTCAGACTGCCGGAATAGAGAGCCACTCGCTCGCGCATGCCCACCAACCCGTGTCCTTCTTCATTCGACTTCTGTGGCATACGGCTCTGGCCGACCGGGCCGGTGTCATGGACGCGAACCTTCAGCCGGGCGTCCTCCATGGCGATCGTGAGATGCACCCGCGTGCCGGCGCCGGCGTGCTTGAGGGTGTTGGTGAGGGCTTCCTGCACGATGCGGTGAACCGTCAACTGCACGCCGTCGTCGAGGTGTTCCGAGACTCCCGCGGTCCGGTAGACGACCTCCAGCCCGGCGGTGCGTACCTTGGCGCACAGCGCGTCGACGTCCGCGAGGCCGGGCTGCGGGCTCAGCTCGGGCTCGCGCGTGCGCTCCTCTGTGGCATCACGCAGGAGGCCGAGCACACGCCGCAGCTCGCCCAGTGCCTGACGACCGGTGTCTCCGATCAGGACGAGTGCTTCCTTGCCCCGTTGCGGGGAGACGGCGGTGGCGTACGCCCCGGCGTCGGCGAGCGTGATCATGACGGACAGGTTGTGGCCAACGATGTCGTGCATCTCGCGCGCCACCCTGGCGCGTTCGGTGGCGACCGCCAGCCTGCCGCGCTGATCACGCTCGATCTCCAGACGTGCCGCTCGCTCCCGCAATCCGGCGACCTGGGCCCGACGGATCCGTAGTGCGAGGCCGAGTGCCAACGCAGCGGTCGCGGCGCTGAGCAGGAAGAAGAGGGCGACCCAGACCGAGACGGCGACGGAGACGCGCACCGCGACCAGCACCATCGCCCCCAGCATCGCTGTGCCGGCCTGCGGCAGCTGCCGCAGCCGCCCGTGCAGGGCCAGGCTGTACAGGCTGACGAGCGGGGCGATGTCTGCGCGCAACGCGATGCCCAGTGCCCACTGAACTGCGAAGACCGTCACCACGGCGACGAACGCCGGCCATGGCTTCCGGCGCCGCCACAGCAGCGGCAGCACCAGCCCGGCCTGTAGAGCGAGCATTCCCGCCACCGTCGGTTGCTTGAGTGTGGAGCGGAGCGCGCGGGGGACGTCACCGTCCCCGGTGACGCCCCCATCCATCAGGTCCGGCAGACAGAACAGCACGAAGACCAGCCCGACCACCGCGATGTCCACCACCCACGGGCGTTCGGCGTCGGACCGTCTCAGCCGTTCACCGAACCGGCTGAGACGGGCGATGTACGGGCCCATCTCGGTGAAGTCGTCGGTGGTCATGGGGATCGGGGCTCCGCAGTGCCGGTCGTCAGACGTCGCTGCGTACCAGGCGATACGCCGCTCCGGCCAGCGCCAGCACCGTCCAGCCGAGGAAGACCAGCAGGCCGGCTGTCGGCGACAAGGTCGTGGAGTCGTGGGTCAGGGAGTACATCGCCTCGCCCGCGCTGCCGGGCAGGTATGGGCTGATGTCGTTCTGCCAGGATTTCGGCAGCAGTTGCACCAGACCAGGGATCAGCAGCAGGGCGGCTACCAGTACCGAGATGCCGCCCGCGACCGAACGCAGCAGGGCCCCCAGCGCCGCGCCCATCACTCCCACGAGGCCGAGGTAGAGGCTCGCGCCGAGCAGGCTGCGTACAACCCCCGCGTCCGACAAGCTCCGGGCGGCGTTCGTGCCGTCGACGATGCCGCTGGCGAACAGGAAGGTGGCGAACGCGCCGAAGGTTCCCACCGCCAGTGCGACCAGACCGAACACGAACGACTTGGACCACAGGACCGGCAACCGGCGGGGCACCGCGGCCAGCGTGGCGCGGATCGTGCCGGTCGAGTACTCCCCGGCGGTGACCAACACGCCCAGGACGCCGATCGCCAGCTGGGCGAAACCCGTACCGAACAGTGCGAGACTCACGGCCGTCGCGTCGGCGAAGTCGCCGTCCAGGGGCTTTCCGGAGTCGAGCTGCGACTTGTACTGCGTTGTGGCGATGAGCCCGACCGCCACCAGGAACAGCAGGGCCAGGCCCAGCGTGATCCACGTCGAGCGCAGCGACCACAGCTTGGCCCACTCCGAACGCACCACCCGCACGCCGGTCACCCGGTAGGCGGGGCGCGGTGAGGAGCCAGTTTCGGGCGTCTCGGGAGTCCCGGTCGGCACGGTTATGATGCTCATGCGGCCCTCCCCGGGGTCTTGATGCCGGTCGTGGAGGCGGATGCGTGGTACTCCACGGCGTCCTTGGTGAGATCCATGAACGCCTCCTCCAGGGACACCGTCTTCTGGCTGAGCTCGAACAGCGCGATTCCGCTCTCCGCAGCCTTGAGGCCGATCTCCCGGGCGCTCAGACCCCGCACCTGCAGTGCCTCGGAGCCCGGCCGACCTGTGATGTCGACGTCCGGCCCCGCCAGGACCTCACGCAACCTCGTCGGATCCTGCGTCGCCACGTTCACCATGTCGCCGCCCGCCTCGCGGACGAGATCTTGCACAGTCGTGTCTGCCAGCAGCCGCCCGCGGCCGACGATGATCAGGTGGTCCGCCACCAGAGCCATCTCGCTCATCAGGTGAGAGGACACGAACACCGTGCGCCCCTCCGCCGCGAGTCCGAGCAACAGGTTGCGGATCCACAACACGCCCTCGGGGTCCAGCCCGTTCACCGGCTCGTCCAGCATCACCGTCTGGGGATCACCCAGCAGCGCCGCAGCGATGCCGAGCCGCTGCCCCATGCCGAGGGAGAAGGCTCCGGCCCGCCTCTTGGCGACGCTGGCCAGGCCCGCGAGATCGATGACTTCGTCCACCCTGCCGCGGGGCACCCCATGGGTCAGTGCAAGGGCGTTGAGATGCTGGAACGCCGAACGTCCAGGGTGGACCGACTTGGCCTCGAGCAGTGCGCCCACTTCTTGCAGCGGCGCCCGGTGCTCGGCGTACCGGCGGCCGGCGACCGTGACAGAACCGCTCGTCGGCGCGTCGAGCCCGACGATCATGCGCATGGTCGTGGACTTCCCCGCACCGTTCGGCCCGAGAAAGCCGGTGACGGTGCCAGGTCGTACGACGAAGTCCAGTCGATCCACGGCTGTCTTCTCGCCGTATTTCTTTGTGAGTTGTTGTGCCTCGATCATCGAGTTGTGTCCTCGGAATGGTGGCGCCGGACGGTTCTGGCGCCTCTGTCGCCAAAGCTAGGCGGGCGGGTCCTTGGATCTCGTGCTACTGCGGTCGGAACTCTTGCGAGCGTCTAGTACCGCGGTACGAGAAGTCTGATCTGAGATACAGGACTCAAAGCCGTGGGTCCCCGCCAGTGGCCGACACGACACTCGTGCCGGCCCATACTCGCGGGGGCGATCTGTCGGTCGGACATTGCCGGCCGATCACCGTGTCACTTCCAGATGACCGACCCGTCGTCCTCAGGGAGTTCGCCGTCGCCCAGGTCCGCATAAGCACGTGCGGCTGCGGGGTGCAGCGGGAGCGGGGTGCGGGCCATGTCGGCGGGGACCAGCGGGTAACCGATGGGGGAGCGGTCGGCCGGGATGTGCCGGTACTGCCCCTCCAGCGCTGCCCGGGTGCGGACCATGCACCAGGTGACCAGATAGGCGAGGTCGTCTTCCATGTCCTCGCGGCACAGCAGTCCGAAGTCGGCGAAGTCCAGCGTGGTGAGGTCCTTTTCCAGGCCCGGAAGGTAGCCGGCGGGAACGGTGGCCCGGCCCCATCCCTCGGCCTCGAACGCGTCCAGTACGGCGTCGCCCCAGGGCAGGTACTTGACCGGCCGGACCCGGTCGATGCTCTGCCAGTGGGGGGTCATGATGGCTTCGTGGATGAGGACGTCGGCCTTGCCGGACGCGAACTGGTGGATCGGCGGGAAGGGGCGTTCGTCGTAGAAGAACGAGAACCGGTCGGGGTCGAGTCCGGCCAGGCGGAGTCCTTTGTGAGCGGCGAAGCCGATCAGGTTCACCCCGTCGTCTTGGGAGGTCGCGATCGTGAGAGGGCGGTCGACGGACGCCAGGTCGGCCACGGTGGACACGGGGAGTTCGGCGTCCACCGCGACCACGAGCCGGTCCCGCTGCGGGAGAACACCCAGGGCGGCCAAGCCTTTCAGCTCGCCGGCCTGCTGCATCATGCTCAACGCGGCAGTCGGCGTGACGATGGTGATGTCGCACTCCTTGGCACGCAGCGCCGCGATCTGGTCGGACCCACCGCGTCCGTTCCAAATGCCGAAACGCGAGCCTTCTGGTGACCGATCGCCCAGCTCCTGGGAGAGCCAGCCGCAGATCCGGTGGAAGTTCGCCTGCCCCCAGTCCGCGCGGAACTGGACGGTGACCGGACGGTTCAGACGCGGACTGTCACTCATGCTGCTACTCCCTTGCGCACAATAATGTGTCGTGATGCGGAACAGTGTCCCGCAGTCTGCTACTCGATGACGTCGTTGGCAAGACTGGACAGCGGTCGACGCATGATGTCTCCATAGGGAACCGCTACAAGATCGAGGCGTGTCTGTGTCGCAGCTCGTGGGTTCACCCGGAGGCAGGACGACGTCGAGTGCGGCACCGCCGAGAGGCGCATCTGGCCCGCTGGATCGGCGGGCCGGGCACTTGGGCCGCCGACGGGGGGAGCTGCGACCTCACCCCGCTCCGTGGAGGGATCGCAAGCCGCGGCCAGCGCAACGGTTGAGCCGCTAGGCCAGGCGTGCGGCGATACCGTCCAGGAGTATCTCCAGGCCCGGGTCGAAGAGGGTGGCCGGATCGGGATATGTCGTCTCGGCCATGATCTTCGCCAGTGCCGGGTAGTGACCGGTCGCCACCATCTGCGCCAGGTACGGGCCGCGGGTCAGCCGCCACTCGTCCTCGGTCATACCGGTCGCCCGCTCGGCGTTCAGCTCGGCCAGCGCGGTGCGAAGCGCGCCGACGACGTAGGAGTTCAGCGCCCCGAACGCGACCATGATGGTGTCGACGTCGCGGTCTCCGAACGTGGCGAACGCGACCTCCAGGTAGCGCAACGCGTTCGGGCCGAGGTGGGGTCGGCCGCCGAGCAGTTCGGCGAACCACTCGTGCCGCAGCGCGCATCGCCAGGTCTCGTGCGCGATCTCGCGCAGGTCGGAACGCCAGTCGCTGGTCGACTCGGGGAGCCGGACCTCCCCGTATACCGCGTCGACCATGAGGTCGAACAGGTCCTCCTTAGTGTCGATGTATCCGTACAGCCGCATCGGCCCGGCGCCGAGTGCGGCCGCCACTTTCCGCAGCGACACCGCTGCGAGGCCCTCCGCGTCCGCCAGCTCGATGGCTGCTGCGACGATCCGTTCCCGGCTCAGCGGTACGGGCGCCGGGCGGCTGGCTGGTTCGGGCCGGTCCCACACCGGTTTTGGCTCACTCATTGGCAGTCACGTTACCCCACTCCGCTCACTATGCCGTATCGTCCGATACGCTGTATCGCACTATACGGCGTATTGAAGGAGGAAGGAATGATCGAGGAATCGACCGGCGTGCTGGTGGTCGGCGGGGGCCTCGTCGGGTTGTCCACGGCGCTGTTCCTGGCGTGGCATGACGTGCCAGTGACGCTCGTGGAGCGGCATCCGGGCAGCTCCCCGCACCCCCGGGCGCTGGGGTACACGATGCGGACAGCAGAGTTGTACCGGTCCGTGGGGGTGCGATGGCCGGAGATCCCGGCCTTCCGCGACGGCTTCCGGCGGGTCCGCGTGACCAGCCTGGCCGGTGAGCGGCTGGAGGAGCTGCCGTGGGAGTCCGGTAATGCACCGGAGGCTGATTACTCACCAGCCGACAAGATCGGCCTACCGCAGGACAAGCTGGAGCCGCTTTTGCGTGCGCGGGCCGAAGAACTCGGCGCGGACATCCGGTTCGGCACCAACCTGGTGTCCTTCGAACAGGACGAGACCGGGGTGACGGGTCTGATCCGCGACGTCGTCGATGGTGGCGAACGGTCGGTCCGAGCGAAGTACCTCGTGGCCGCGGATGGTCACCGCAGCCCGATCCGGGAAAGTTTCGGGATCACCCGCAGCGGCCGCGGTTATCTGGGCACGACACGCAGCGTTCTGTTCGACGCCCGTCTGGAGCATCTGCGGGACGGGTTCGTCCAGTTCGTCATCGACCAGCCGGATCTCCAGGCTTTTCTGCTGTCCTACGGGGATGACCGCTGGGTACTGATGCTCCAGTCCGAGGAGGAGCCGACAGAGCCCGAGTGGCGACGATTGATCACCAGCGCGATCGGAGTCTCCGATGTGGACTACGAACTGATCACCACCGGGCGGTGGGAGATGCGCGCGGCGATCGCCGAATCGTACGCGCACGGCCGGGTCTTCCTCGCCGGAGACGCCGCCCATACCCTGCCGCCAAGCCGTGGTGGGTATGGCGCGAACACCGGCATCCAGGATGCGCACAATCTGGCGTGGAAGCTCGCTGCGGTGCTCTCCGGCCAGGCCGGTGAGGAATTGCTCGACTCCTACGACGCGGAGCGGCGGCCCGTCGCCTGGCTGTGTCATCAACAACTCTTCGCCCGACAGGACCAGCAGCTGGTCGACATGGGGCCTCGCGAGGCCATCGAGATCATCGACGACATTGCGCTGTGCTTCGGCTATCTCTACCGTTCTTCCGCCGTGCTGGGCGCCGGGCCCGACCTGCCACCGGCGCGTCGCCCCGACGAATGGGCGGGCCGTCCGGGGACCCGCGCACCGCACGTCTGGCTCGACCGCGACAACGACCGGGTGTCGACGATAGATCTCTCGGCGCGGAACTGGGTGCTGCTCACCGTAGGCGGTGACTGGGACCTCGAACCGATCCCCGGCCTTGCGCTGGATCAGGTGCGCGCGGACGAGGTCGCTCTCGCGTTCGACCTCAAACCTGGCGGGGGAGTGCTGATCCGACCTGACGGCTACGTCGCCTGGCGATCGCAGGAAGCCCCGGCCGATCCCAGGGCCGCCGTCAGCGATGCCCTCGCCGAACTGCTCAGCCGTTAAGCACTCGGCACAATGGTGCGCGCCAGTTCCCACAGATCGGGCAGCGCGGCGCTGATGCGCTGTCCGGCCTGGGGAGGCAGGCGGAGCAAGGCATCTGAGATCACCTCGTCGAGACTGTCGTCGATGGCCCTGCCGGCTCCGATGGTCTTCTCCGTGGGGTGGAGTTCGGCGAAGCGTCGGTCACGCGCGCTGGGGCGTCGGTCGATGAACCCGTCCCGGATGAGCTGGGTGACGATCGTGCTGACGTTGTTGGGCTGCATGGCCAGGCTGTCCGCGACTTCGCGGATGCTGACGCCGGGTCGGCTCTCGACGAGGTGGAGCACTTCCTGGGCTAGGGGCCGGACCTTCTGGCCCACCGGGGGAGTCTGGCGCTGCCGGAGCGCCCGGTGGAGTGTCCGGACCAGACGAACAAGGTCGGCGGGCAACTGCTCGGATTCTCGCTCCGTCACGTCCTCAGTCACCTGTGCTCCCTGTACGTCTCTCCGTGTTTGAATACTCACCCCACCTAGGATTCCATTTAGCAGGATGGTAGTCCTATATTATGGGACAGGAAGTCATTATGTGCCCGTTCAATGCGTCGCCCATCCGCTCCGCGGAACCAAAGATCGACCGCTCCCTGACCCTGCATCTGCGAGGCGATTGGGGCAGCGCGAACCTGCATCGGATCTGCGGCTGGATCACCCAGGAACTCGCCGGGCGCTCGGGCCCGCACACCCGGATTGCCACCTGGAACGGCAGGGGGTTCGTCGACGCTGTGCGGGCGGTAGGCCGTGGCGAGGTCCACGTCGCCCTGACGACGCCGGCCGCCTTCACGGTCGCGGCGCTCGAAGGGAGCGGCGTGTACGCAGGCGAGTCTTACCCGGACCTTCGAGCCCTCGGTGTGATTCCGCGACGAGCTCGCCTGGTCGTGGCGGTACACAGGGATCTCGGCATCACCACCTTTGCCGAGCTTCGTGAGCGAAAGCCTGTACTTCGGCTGGCCACAGCCGTCCAGGACGGTGCCCACCACGTCGGACTCGCCGCACACGAGGTCTTGACCCGGTCGGGCGTCGACATCACCGGTTGGGGTGGCGAACTGCTCGAGGACGAGTACCCGTCCAAGTCGCTCGACCATGTGAGAGAAGGCCGGGCAAACGCCATCGTGCATGAGACGATCATGCAGCCGGACTGGCTGGATATCAGTCGGCACCTGAACCTCTTGGAGATCGAGGAGGACGTCCTCGGAGGGCTCTTCGACGACTTCGCCTGGCCGGCGACGGTCGTCGAGGGCGAATACTTTCCCGGGCGGGCTGCTTTCAGGACCCTCGATTTCTCCGACGTCCTAGTGCTCGCTCGTGCCGACCTTCCCGACGACGTCGGCTATGCAATCGCCTGGGTGCTCGGGGAGACGAGGCACACCCTTGAGAGCCAGTACCTTCACCTGGCTCCCGAGTGCAGCCCGCTGACCTTTCCCCTTGACCCCCGGGCCCTGGGTGCGACACCCCTCCCTCTGCATCGGGGAGCCGCCCGCTACTACAGCGCCCTGCCCGGCTCATGACCCACGGCGTGCACATGTCCCATCGCACCACCAGCCACCGCACATTCAAGCAGGGAAGGGCTCGGCACTAGCTATGAACCACCAGCACGGCGTGACCACCATGACGGACAACTGGATCACTGTCACCACAGCAGACGGCCCGATGCGCGTGTACGTCGCACGGCCCGAACACACCACCGACCGGGCGGTGATCGTCCTGCAGGAGGCATTCGGCGTCAATGACCACATCCAGGACATCGCCCGCCGCTACGCCGCCCGTGGTTTCCTCGCTCTCGCCCCTGACCTGTTCCACCGCAACGGAGTCGGCACAGTGGCCTACGAACAGCATGCCGAGGCCATGCCTCTGATCGGCGCAATTGGGCCGGACGCGATCGCCACCGATGTCGAGGCCGTACTCGAACACCTTGCCGAAAAGGAAGGCGTTCCCGCCTCCCGTACTGCCCTCAACGGCTTCTGCTTCGGCGGCCGGGCCGCCTTCACCGCCGCCACCGGCATCAGCGGACTCGGCGCCACCGTCGTCTTCTACGGCCCTGGTATCGCAGTCGGCCCGTATGCGGTCTTGGACCGGGCCAAGGAGATCGACGCGCCCCTGCTGCTGCACGTTGGTGCCGAGGACCCCACCATTCCCGCCGAACAGGTCGCGGCCATCGAGGGGGCTCTCACCGCCGCGGGAGCCGACTTCGAGAGCCACATCTACACGGGTGCCGGGCATGCTTTCGCCTGCGACGCCCGCCCCCACATGTACGTCGAGATCAGTGCACGCAGGGCCTGGCGGCGTACTCACGCGTTTCTCGACAAGTACCTGCCCGTGGCCGCCTGACCACCGCCCTACGCCGAAACAGGAAGTCTCATGGGCACTGTCACCGAAGTTATCGCGGTCGCCTGCTCCGACGAGCCGTCCCGCCTGGTCGAGCGCGATGAGCACCTTCTGCTCTCCCCGCCCCACCCCAACTCGTTCCCGGTGAAGCTGTGGCGGGATCACGAGCCGCTGAGTGTGGTCCACTTCCCGCAGGATTACGAGGCCGTGCCGTTCGCCCCGCCCCGCGGCATCTACGAGAGTGCACAGATCCGCGTCGAGTGGCAGACGATGGACAACCGCCAGCCCTTTTACCACCGCAACTGCGACGTCGACGAGATCTCCTACCAGATCGCCGGCGAGCGCACGCTGATGACCGAGCTCGGCGTCGTGGAACACCGGCCGGGAGAGTTCTCCCGGTTGCCTCGCGGTGTCGCCCACGACAACTACGGGCGTCGCGAGAGCCACCTGCTCTTCTATACACCCACTCCTGTCCGCGAGGAACGCGCCCCAGCACGGCCGTCGCAGGCAGTGATCCCCGTGTTTCCCGGCTGGGAACCAGGCAAGGTCAACGAGGCGGTCACCCGTTGCATGGGTGCCGCGGGACACGACGTTACAGTCACGCCTGTCGACGAGTTGAGGCTGCTCGAGCAGGTCTACGCCGAGGATGAGCGCCTCCAGGTCCTCACTGGCACCGACGAAATTGGCATGACCTGGCTTTACCGTGGCGTCGACTTCCGCATGGGCACCGTTTGCCTGAAACCCAATACTCAGCGCGTGTACCGGCGCACCCTGGATGCCGATCAGATCCAGTATCAGATCAGCGGCCGACGCACCCTGATCAGCCAGCGCGGCATCGTCGACCTCCGACCGGGTGACTTCGTGCGCATCCCGCTCGGTGTCGCGCACGCGAGCGTCTGTGCCGAGGAGAGTCGGCACATCGGCCTGTATGCCGCCCCCGAACTTCCGCAGGTCGCCGAGACCACCAGGACCGCCGAGCCGTACACCCCCGAACGCTTGGCCGCGCTGCAGCCATCAGACCGATAAGGAGACGCACACCATGACTGTCATGCTGGCGGCGCGCGCCCAGGAGGGCTCAGACGCGCTGCACCTCAACAAGATCGGCATCCCCGAACCCGGCCCCCATGACGTCTTGGTCAAAGTGGCCTCCGCTGGCCTTGCGCCCGGCATGATGACCCTGCTCGCCCAGGGTGCCTTCAGAAATCTGCCCACCACGGTCGGGCACGAGGCCGCAGGCACGATCGCCGCCGTCGGCAACGAGGTCGATACGGTCACCCCGGGGACGCGGGTGCGGGTGCATCCCAACCTCAACTGCCGTACCTGCGGCTACTGCCGCTCCGACCGGGACATGATGTGCCCGCAGCAGGCGATGATCGGCCACGCCGCCTTCGGGGACGTACCCATGCCGCTGTACGACCGCTACCACGACGGTGGTCTGGCCGAGTACATCCGTGTGCCGCACTGGCTGGTCGACCCGCTGCCCGCCCACGTGTCCTTCGACGTCGGCGCGAAGGTCCACGACCTTGCCAACGCCGTACGGGCCCTGAAGTGCGCCGACCTGCCGCTGGGGGCCACCCTCGTGGTCACCGCCGCCACGGGCACGATGGGCACCGCCATCGTTAAACTCGCCCCCCATTTCGGTGTGTCCCACCTGATCCTCGTCGGGCGCAGCGCCGCTCGTCTGGCCGACGTACGTGCCCTCGCCCGCGATGTCATCACCGACGTCGTGGCCCTCGAAGAGCTGCCCGCGCGCTGGACTGAAGAAGGCGGGCTGACCCGAGCCCTGCGCGCCCTGGCTCCCCAGGGCGCGGACGCAGTTGTCGACTTCGTCCCGGACGGGCCGGCCACCTCACAGGCACTGGCCGCCCTGACGATCGGCGGCACCCTCGTTCACATGGGGGCAAACCGCACCCCTCTGACACTTCCCATGGTCGCGGTCATGGCCAACTGCTGGCGCATCGTCGGCACCCGCGCCTGCACCCGCACGGACGCGCAGGGAGTCCTCACCCTCCTCGCGCGGAACGCCCTCGAAGCAGAGGAACTCATCACCCACCGCTTCCCTCTGACCGAAGCGAAAGCGGGGATCACAATCCTGCAGAGAAGGGCCGAACCGATGTGGATGGCGGTGGTCAACCCGTGACCCGTGAGCAACCGCCGGTGCTCGTCGTGGGCGGCGGACCCGTCGGCCTCACCGTCGCCAACCTCCTCGCGGCGCGCGGCATACCCCTCATCCTGGTGGAGCGCAACGCCTCCACCAGCGACGAGGCCAAGGCCATCAGCCTGGACGACGAGTCCCTGCGGACCCTGCAGGCGGCCGGCCTCGCGGACCAGGTCCTGGAGATCGTCGTGCCGGGCACCGGTACCCGCTACTACGACCGCCACGGCCGCCCTCTCTTCCACGCCCGGGGCCCGCAGCCATACCGCCTCGGTTTCCCGTTCAAGAACCAGTTCGCCCAGCCCGAACTGGAGAACGTCCTCCTGGACGGGCTGAAGTCTCGTTCCGAGGCGGACGTGCGCTTCTCCACGGAGCTGGTCGGCCTGGAAGACAACTCTGCCGGCACCGGCTTGACAGCCGCGATCCGGGCATCGGGTGACACGGATACCGAACTGCTCCACGTCAGCTGGGTCCTGGCCTGCGACGGCGGGCACTCCACCGTCAGAGAACTGCGTGGCATCGGCATGACCGGCACGAGTCACCGGAAAGTCTGGCTGGTCGCCGATACCACCGGCGATCCCCACGACGAGCGCTACGGCATGCATCACGGCACCCCCCATCGGCCCACCGTGATCGTGCCGGGCCGCGACGGCCGGTGCCGCTACGAGTTCCTCCTCCGTCCCGGCGAGGGCGAGAAGGGAGACCAGCCCGACTTCCACACATTGCGGAGGCTTGTCGCGCCCTACCGGCCACTCACAGAGGAGCAGGTGGAGCGATGTACGGCTTACACCTTCAACGCCGTGGTCGCTGACCGGTGGCGCGACGGGCATGTCCTGCTCATGGGCGACGCCGCGCACATGATGCCGCCCTTCGCGGGCCAGGGCCTCAACTCCGGGATACGGGACGCCGCGAACCTCGCTTGGAAGATCGACGAGGTGTGGCACAAACGGGCTGGAGAAAGCCTCCTCGACACCTACGAAGCCGAACGTCTCCCCCACGCCGCGGCGATGGTCCGCTTCTCCGAACGTCTCGGTGACGTAGTCATGACCACAGACCGGTGGCGAGCTCTCGTACGCGACGTCGTCGTCCGTACGATGCTGCGTACGCCGCCCGGACGGCGCTACCTCACCGAGATGCGGTTCCGCCCCCGGGCGCGGCACGACGCCGGGCTCGTGCAGGGCGATCACGTCCTGACGGGCACTCAACTGCCCCAGCCACGGGTGCTGGTGCAGCCGGGCCTGCGCCCGCAACTCCTCGACGACGCCCTCGGCGACTCGTTCGCTCTGCTAGGTGTCGAAGTCCCCGCGGCTGCCTGGCGACGTTTCGACACCCCCACCTGGGCGGGCATCGAGCGGATCGACGCATCTCTCGGCGACCGTCTGCCGCCCGCCGCAGGAACACGCCGGGCGATCGCGGACGCGGACGGCCGACTGGAGGAGGCGCTGGCCACCGCCCGGAACCGATTCGTCCTGGTCAAACCCGACCGGTACATCGCCGCCGTCATGGGCCCGAAGGACATCCCCAACGTAACCGCAGCTCTGCGCTGGATGACCAGGTGACCTCATGGAAGCTGTCATTGACCAGCACGCAGACCAATCGTACGCTTGTGACGTTAAGTAGGACATGTGTCCTGCTAAGTGAGACTGGAGCTACGGTATGGCGATCATCGGACTCGGTCACACCGGGCTATGGGTCTACGATCTGCCGAAAATGCGGGATTTCTACGAGCGCGTCATGGGCCTGACCGTAACTGACGGGGACGATGGCCTGCAGATCGTCTTCTTCAGTGCACGTCCGGACGAGGAGCATCACGAGTTCGTGCTCCAGGCCGGGCGCACCTCGCCCGTCGGCGACAAGCAGCAGCACCAGATCTCATGGCGCGTGGAGTCCGTGGAAGACCTGCGCGCCTTCCATCAGCGGTTCGCGGAGGAAGGCGTCAAGGTCCAGCAGGAGGTCACCCACGGCAACGCGCTGGGCATCTACTTCTTCGATCCCGAGGGCAACCGCAACGAGGTCTACCTCCGCATCGACCGGGACGTTCGGCAGCCCTTCCGCAAGACCATCGACTTCAGCCTCCCTCCCGAGGACATCTATGCGGAGGCTGAGCGACTGCTCAACGATGGCGGCGCCGCGTACCAACCGGTCCAGTAACGACCCGTACGATGTCCTGCATGACAGGACGAAATTCAGCGGCGGCCGCATCGGCCGGGCACTACCGGGAACGCAACTCGACCGCCGACCGGGCCCTGGACATCCTTGGGCTCTTCTCGGAGAGCAAGCTGTCCGTCTCGGCTCAGGAGGTCGCCACCTCCCTGGGAACGGCACGCTCGACCGCATACCGGTACCTGCAGAGTCTCGTCGGGAGCGGCTTCCTGGAGGAGGACCCGAGCGGCGGTTTCCGCCTGGGGCTGCGCGTTCTGGAGCTGGCGCGCCTGGCTCGGCGGGGGTACGGCCTGTCGGAGATCGCCCTGCCCGTGATGAGGGACCTGTGCGCCGACGTCGGAGAAACAGTGCTGCTCACTCGCCGCACCGGGGGAGCGGTCATATGTGTGGAGCGCTGCGAGTCGGGCCATCCGGTGCGGATCTCCTACGAGCGCGGCAGCGTCCTCCCCATCAATGCCGGAGCGGCGGCCCTGTCGCTGCTCGCATGGCTGCCCGATGAGGAGTGCCGGGAGCTGCTGGAGGGCCAGCGGCTCCAGCGATTCACCGCACGAACCCTGACGGACGTCGACACCTTGATGGACCGCCTCGCGGAAATCCGCAGCGACGGGCACTGTGTCAGCCGGGGTGAACTCGACCCGGACATCCTCGGGATCGCCGCCCCTGTCCGTGACGAAGCCGGGGCTGTCGTGGCGGCTCTCAGCGTGGCCGCCCTTGAACACCGGATCCCGGACCGCCGACTGGGTGAGGTGGTCGGAGTCGTGCGCGATGCCGCCGAGCGCATCAGCGGCCGACTGGCGGTGACCGGAGACTGAAGCGCTTCGGTCGATCTCTCAGGCCCGCCACCCGGTGCGATGTGGCGTCTCTCGCAAAGACCGGGCAGGTCAGAGCCTGGCCACGTAGTCAAATAGATAGGACAATGGTCCTTCTATGCGAGACATGCGTGGACATTCGCGATGGTCGACCGTCGGTGGCTCGGAGTCACTCGTCGGTGGCGGTCGCAGTCGTGTCGTGTTCCGCGACCAGTCGCATCAGGGCTGCCTCGTCGCGTTTGTCGAGAGTGTCGATGAGCGCGGCGTGCAGCCTGCAGCGGTCGTGGATGTGTTGCGCCAGGAGTACACCCGGCTGCGGCCGTACCGCCAGGGAGTGGCGCTCGACCAAGTCCAGGAGGGCAACGTACAGCGAGCACAGCAGGGCGTTGGGGGTGAGGTCGGCGACCCCGGCGTGCAACCGCCAGTTGGCCCTTGTGAACGCGTTGGCGTCGCCTGTTTCGGCAGCCGTTTCCATTCGCTCGAGGTGGCGGCGCAGTTCTCTGATGTCCGCGGGCGAGGCGTTCCACAGAGCGTCCTGCCACAACAGAGGTTCGAGTGCGTTGCGGATGCGCAGCGCCTGAACCACGTCGGCCTGGGAGGCGTCGAGCGCGAGGACGGAATGGGCGAGCCTCGCCATGGGGGTCTGCTCGGCGGCGAACAGGCCGCCCCCCGGCCCGCGCTGCACGGTGACGACTCCCCGTGTCTGGAGCAGTCGCAGTGTCTCGTTGAACGTTCCGACCGACACCCCGCAGCGGGCTCGGAGTTCGTCCTTCGTTCCCAGGCGCGTCCCGGGATGCACGCGGGATGCGAACCCGGTCACGAGATCCGCCGCCGCTTCGGCGCGCGAAGGGACCCCCGCCTGTCCCCAGTCGTCGCGTCGCAGCGCCGGCTCGTCGGTGTTCTTGTCTGTTGTCATCGACTGCTCCTCGCGCCGAGCGCTCTGACCCTGTGCCCCCACGGTCTCCCCATCCTCGTGCCAGGTAATGCCAATTCATTATGACGAATATCGTCCCATCTCTTGACGTCGCGAGAAACAGGGATGCAACATCGTCATAATCATCATGACGAATCGAGGTTCCATGATCCCCGCCTTTGGTGAGCAGGAGTTCCGTGACCTCATGGCAGGTGTGTGTGCCCCGGTCACGATCGTCACAGCCACGGCCGGGGGCCTGCCCCACGGCACGACGGTCAGTGCCTTCGCGTCCCTGTCACTGCGGCCGCCGATGGTCACCGTTGCGCTCGACCGTGGTTCCGCAGTCCTGTCTCGCATCACCGCGACCGGGCGCTTCGGCGTCAACGTCCTCGCCCGAAACCAGGACGACCTCGCGCTGAGTTTCGCCCGCCGTGACACCGACCGGTTCGCCGGCGTCGACTGGCACTTCGATCACGGCCTGCCCCGCCTGGACTACGCGCCGGGGTGGCTGACCTGCGAGGTGAGCGATGTCGTGGAGGGTGGTGACCACCTGCTGCTGCTCGGCACCGTCGTCCATGCCCGGACGACACCCGCACCCCCGCTCGTCTACGGATACCGCACCTTCGGGACCCACTCCGCCTACGCGAGTCGTCCTCGACACAGCATCCGCGAACACGTCGCCGCCTTCGCGCGCTGACCCTCTTCCCGCTCCGGCCTGGGATTTCGACCCGCCGACCGACAGAAAGAGCGCACCACCATGACGACCCATGATGACCTCGTCGCCCGTGCCGTGGCCCTGCAGCCGCTGCTGCGCGAGCACGCGGCGGTCACCGAGACCGACCGTCGGGTACCGGATGCGGTGATCGACGCGATCAGTGAAGCCGGGCTTCTCAAGCTGTCGATCCCGAAGCGGTACGGCGGTCACCAGACGTCCATGCGCACCATGCTCGACGTGTCAGCCGCACTGGCCGAGGGTGACGGCTCGACCTCCTGGGTCGCCACTCTCGTCAACGTGTGCAACTGGCTCACCAGCCTCTTCCCGTCCAAAGCGCAGGACGACGTGTTCGGCGCCAATCCGGACGCCCGGGTCACCGGCGTGCTCACCCCCACCTCGACGAGCGTCAAGGTCGAGGGCGGCTGGCAGGTGTCGGGCCGCTGGTACTACAACTCCGGTTCGTCGCACTCCGACTGGGCCGTGCTCGGCGTACCCCTCACCAACGAAGAAGGTGATGTGGTCGACCAGGGGCTGGTCCTCGTACCGGGGACGGACCTCTCCCTGGAGGACACCTGGTTCGTTGCCGGCATGAAGGGCACCGCAAGCAACTGCCTCATCGCCGAGGACATCTTCGTACCGGAGCACCGGGTCATGTCCGTGCCCGCCGCCATCGAAGGCAACTACCCGACGGAGCACACGGACGAGGTCCTCTCCCGCTCGGGATTCGTGCCCGTCCTCGCCCTGGTCCTGGCCGGTCCGCAACTGGGACTGGGGCGCGCGGCGCTGAAGTACGTGACGGAGAAGGCCTCTCGCAAGCCGATCTCCTACACCTTCTACGAGACCCAGGCCGAGTCGGTCGCCGTGCAACTGCAGATCGCCGAGGCCGCCCAGCGGATCGACACCGCCACGCTGCACGCCCACCGCGCCGCCACCGACATCGACCAGGCCGCGCAGGACGGCACCTACCTCGACTTCACCCAGCGTGCCCGCGTCCGCGCGGACACCGGCTGGGCCATCCAGAACGTACTCGCCGCGATCGACACGCTCGTCAGCGTCCACGGCGCCGCCTCCTTCGCCGAGGTCAACCCGCTGCAGCGGATCTGGCGCGACGCCAACACCGCCGGCCGCCACGCGGTCGCCGCGCCGACCATTGCCATGGAGGTCTACGGCAAGGCCCTGCTCGGCGTCGAGGAGAAGATCACCCCCCTCGTGTGACCAGGTCACCCAGGCATCCCCGTCTCCCGAAGGAGCAGCACGTGCGTACCGCCAACCTGTCCGGGCGTCTCGTCATCATCAAGGACGACGAGACCGCCGTGGACGTCGAGAAGGCCAGCAACGGCCTGTTCGGCCCCGACCCTCAGGGCGTCTATGGGCGTTGGGCCGCCTTCCGCGCCTGGGCGGCCGGCGCTTATCTGTCCGGAGGACGATCCTTCGCCGCCACAGAACTGGGCTCGCCCGCCCCGGAGCCGCGTCAATGCTTCGCGGTGGGCCTCAACTACCGTGCCCATGCAGACGAGTCCGGCTTCGCCGTACCCGACACGCTGCCGCCCGTGTTCACCAAGTACGTCTCCAGCATCACCGGGCCGGTCACCGAGGTGCGGCTGCCCGACGGCGGTCACACGGACTGGGAGGTCGAACTCGTCGTCGTCATCGGCGAGCACGCCTACCAGGTCGACGAAGACGACGCGTGGCTGTACGTCGCCGGTCTCACCGTGGGCCAGGACATCTCCGAGCGCATCACCCAACTCACGGGTCCCGCACCCCAGTTCGGCCTCGGCAAGTCCTATCCCGGCTTCACGCCTATGGGCCCCTACCTGGTCACCCCGGACGCGTTCGCAGACTCCGACGACCTGGAGCTGGGCTGCACGATCAACGGTGAAGAAGTCCAGAAGAGCCGCACCCGCGACCTCATCTTCCCCGTACCCGCGCTGGTGTCCCGGCTCTCGGCCATCCTGCCCCTGCATCCCGGCGACGTCATCTTCACCGGCACACCCGCCGGGGTCGGCCTGGGCCGCACCCCGCAGCGCTGGCTCACCGACGGCGACGTCCTCGTCAGCCACGTCGAGGGTATCGGCGAACTGCGTCAGACCTTCCGCGCCTGAGCGCGCGCTCCCTCGCAACCCTTCCGCGTCCAGGAGTTCCGTATGGCCCTGCACCGACTCTCTTCGATAGTCATGGGAGTCCCCAACACTGCCGAAACCGCCGACTACTACACCCAATTCGGCCTCACCTACGAACTGGATGGCTCGTTCAGCACCCTCGACGGAGGCCGTCAGCTGCACATCACCCACGCGCCGACGCGCCGTCTCATCGAGATCAGCGTCGGCGTCGACACCCCCGACGACCTCGCGGCGGCCGCCGCCAGGCTCGACCGGCTCGGCGTCCACGCCGAGCGGGGGGAGGACACCCTCACCGCGTACGACAAGATCACGGGTGTCCGTGCGGTACTGCGTGTCGAGCCCCGCGTCACCCAGCCGGAGACCCCGCCCACCCCGTACAACGGTCCCGGCCGCATCGAGCGGACCGGCATGCGCGCTCCGGGAATCATGCGTGGCGCTCCGGTCCGCCCCCGCAAGCTGGGCCACGTGGTCCTGGGTACCACCGACTTCGAGGCCACGAGCGGGTTCTTCCTCGACGGTCTCGGCTTCAAGCTGTCCGACCGGATGGGCGACGTCGGTGCCTTCATGCGCTGTTCCACCGACCACCACAACGTCCTTGTCCTCGCCGCGCCGGTGGCGTTCCTGCATCACACCTCCTGGCAGGTCGACGACATCGACGAGGTCGGTCGCGGCGCCGCGGCCATGCTGGAGGACCATCCCGAACGGCATGTGTGGGGGCTGGGCCGGCACCACGTCGGCTCCAACTTCTTCTGGTACCTCAAGGACCCGGCGGGCAACTTCTCCGAGTACTACTCCGACCTGGACTGCATCGTCGACGACCAGCTCTGGAAGCCCGAGGTCTTTGAGGGAGCCAAGGGCCTGTTCAACTGGGGGCCGCCCCCGCCGCCCTCCTTCATCAAGCCCGACGACCTGGCCGGACTGATGACGGGTTCACACAGCGGCTGAACCGGTAGGCCCCGCACACGTCCTGATCGCCGACCGGCGCTGAGGACGTCCCTTCACCCCCTGTAGAGGAGTTCACATGATCGAGCTGAAAGACCTCGATGCCTCGGCCCCCTTCCTGGCACAGCTCCAGGAACCGGACGACGGACAGCCCATCACCCTCATCAACGTCTTCGTCGCCCCGGAAGGACAGGTCGACGAGGTCATCGACATCTGGCGCCAGGACGCCCTCGTCATGAAGGCGCAGCCCGGATTCGTCGACGCCCAGCTGTACCGCGGCACCGGTGACAGCCGCATTCTCACGAATGTGGCCACCTGGGAGAACCTGGCATCCCTCCAGGGCGCCTTCAGGCGTGAGGAGTTCCAGAAGACGCTCACGCTCTACCCGGACGGCTCGATCGCCCACCCGATCGTGGTGCGCAAGGTCGCAGTGCCGGGGGTGTGTGTCGCATGACCGCTCACGCAGCAGGCTCGGACGACCTCACGTTCTTCGAGCTCGATCCCGGACAGGACTTCTTCACCCAGGTGGGCCTCGACACCGGTCCCTGTACCCTCCTCGACATCGTGGTGGCCCCGAAGGGGGCGCTGGACGCGGCTTTCGAACAGTGGCGACGCCACGCGGACTACATGGTGACCCAACCCGGCTTCATCCGCGCCCAGTTGCACAGGACACCGGGCGATGGGAACACGATCATCAACCTGGCCGTCTGGGAGTCCCCCGCGGCACTCCGCGCGGCCGTCTCCACCCCCGAGTTCGCGGCCATCGCGACCGAATACCCGGCAGGCACCCTCTGCACGCGGCAGCTCCTGACCGAGGCAGCGGTCGAGGGCATCTGCGTGGCATGAGCCGTGGTGGCTGTGCGGCGCCCCGACCGCACAGCCACCACGCTAGGGCGCCACGACGATCTGCGGGAGTACACCGTGTCTTCGACGGTCGATCCCCCCATCGACGCTCCTGTGTTCGCCCCTCGCGGGCGTGAGGCACGTGGGCCGAACGAATGGCAGATCGACGACGTGATCAGCCAGATGCAGATCCGGGCGTCAACGATCTACGGGCTCATCGGAGAGCTGATCCGTGAGTGCCAGATCTATATCCGTCTTGCCATTCCTCATATCTAGTTTCACAATAGGGGTCACTGTTCCGTATCGTGCGACAAATTGCAGGTGGTGTGGTGAGCGAGGATGTGGCCGAGCAGGACGGCCTTCAAGAGACACGGCGGATCCCGCCGCCCGACCCTGACCGCGAACCGCTCAAGGCCAACGTCTACGAACGTATGGCCAGGGCGGCCGCGCAGTTGACGCCCTTGTTCCCGTACGACCACGCCGGCGCGATCGTCCCCTGCGGGAACGTCCTGGTCGGCGGCCCCGACAATGCGTACGGGCACTTCTTCCACTGGAACGAGGTGAACGAGGTGGCCGTCACGTACGGCTCCAACGAGGCGATGCTTGCCACTGGGCAGATCATGGCGACCCAGCATCTGCACGGAGTGAACTCCTTCCTACGGGACGAGAAGAATCCCGAGGCATTCGCCGTCCTGGTCGTCACCCAGCACCAGTCGGAGGAGGGCGACCAGTCGGAGGCGCTGATCGCCCGCTGCAAGAACTGCAAGGCGGAGCTCGTCCGCCATGACTACGACGCGACGCCGTACCCCCTCCCCGGTTACGACGCGGCTCGCCACGGTGAGCCCGACGCCCCGGTGCGCCAGTTCGCCACGACATTGGGCTCCATTGAGTTCGCCGGTCGACGCAACTCCGAACAGGGGCGCACCTGTCAGTCCTGCGGGCATGTGAACGACCTCTTCCCCGCGGACATCTGGGGCTGGGCCCGGATGGTGACCCAGACCGAGGCGGTATCCAAGGCTCACCGCGCGATGCGCCAGGCCGCCTCCGCACAGGCCGAGCAGGAGACGAAGTCATGAACCGCCGTCGCATGCTGCACGCCCTCAAGGTCGCCGCCGAGCTGGGGAACTACGAGGACGCCGCAGTCCTGCCCGCCGACACCGACCCCCAGCTCTATCTGTCACGCAACTGGCTGCCGCAGCCCTTCCACCTGATCTGCCAGAAGGACACGGTGCTCAGCCAGCTGTCCGGCGCTGCGCAGGTGCACCTGAGGGAAAGTTCCGTGAACCGGTTCCGCATGGACCCGGGGGACCATGTCTACGTCCCGGCCGGCACTCCGCACCAGATCGCGCCACTCCAGGAGGGTGTCACGATCCGCTACATGCCGCTCAAGGCCGGCCTGCAGGGTGCCACATGGTTCTGCCCGGAATGCCAGAACGAACTGTGCCGCTACGAGTGGGAACACGACAACGACAAGCCGGTCGTGCGCATGTACGCCGCCGCCTGCGCCCGTTTCACCACTGATCCGGCCGCCCGCACCTGCGGTAAGTGCGCGGCGGTCCACCCTGGGATCAACCTGGCGTCCTACGGCTGGCCGACCTCCACCCCACCTGCCTGACCCGTCGATTTCGACGTACGGCGGTCTCCTCGGCCGTCGCCGCACAAGCGGCAGTCCGCTCCTGCCCGCATGACACTTATGGAGAAGAAATGGCGACGCGGCGCTTTCACGCGGCTGATGACTCAGCACTGAGCGACCTGTACGGGGACTTCGCGGAAAAAGACCTTCAGCCGCTGTGGGAACTGACCGGGCTGCTCACCCATACCCCGAAGCCCAAGGCCGTGCCCTACCGTTGGCGTGGCAAAGAGCTGCGTGAGCTGGGCGAGCGGGCAGGGGATCTCGTCCCCGTGGAGGGTGGGGGCGACCGCAGGGTGCTGGCACTGGCGAATCCCGGGCTCGGCGGTGCGCCGTACGCGACCGCCACGCTGTGGGGGGCCGTGCAATACCTCGGTCCCGGGGAGACAGCGCCCGCCCACCGCCACACCCCCGCAGCCCTGCGCTTCGTCTTGGAGGGCGAGGGTGTGTGGACGCTGGTGGACGGTGATCCGCTGCACATGGCGGCCGGAGACCTCATCCTCACGCCGAGTTGGACCTGGCACGAACACCACAACCCCGGTGCCGACCCCATGACATGGTTCGACGCACTCGACCTGCCGCTGGTGGAGGCGCTGGATGCGGTGTTTTTCGAGCCCGGACGCGAACCCGCCGCGTCCAACAACACCGTCGTCCGGTCCGCCTCCGAGAGTCGCTACGGGGGTGGCCCTGGCCTGCTCCCCGGTGGTCAGCCTTCGGAGGCGCCAGCTCACTCACCGTTGCTGCGTTACCAGTGGGCTGACACCGATCGTGCCCTGAGCGGTCAGTTCACCGACCAGAGCAGTGAGGCCGCCGACACCGGCCACGCGTACGTCCGTTTCGCCGACCCGACGAGCGGTCGTGACGTGATGCCGACCATGCGGTGCGAGATGCACCGGTATCTGCCTGGCCACACGGCTCCGGGCGTGCGGCGTGCGGGTTCCTCACTCATCGCGGTTTTCCGTGGTGCCGGCGTCGTCATCCTCGATGGAACCGCACACCACATCACCCCTGGTGACCTGGTCGCGGTTCCCTCCTGGACGTGGGTGACCTACATAGCGGAGGAGCCGCTCGACCTGTTCACGGTCAGTGACGCCCCTGTTCTGGAAGCTCTGGGCCTGCGGAGGGAGCACGGGACTGCCGACCCCTCCCAGATCACCCCGTCCGCCTGATGCCTCACTCTGGAGAGTCTTCATGCGCATCGTGCGCTTCGACGACGACCGCCTCGGTCTCGAACGGGACGGTCGTGTCCTGGACATCACTGACCTGATCACCTCCCGCCTCGCCCCGGCTCCGTACAGTCTCGTCCGCCGTCTGATCACGGACTTCGCCGTCGTCCGTCCGCTGTTGGAGGAACTCTCCGCCAAGGCCGGGCCATCGGCGGGACTGCCGCTGGACGAGGTACGGCTGCGGTTGCCGGTCCCGGATCCCACGAAGATCGTGGCCGCGCCGGTCAACTACCGTGACCATCAAGCGGAGATGAACGAGGACTACCACATCGACGCGCTCGGGTTCTTCCTCAAGTCCCCGTCTTCGCTCCTCGATCCAGGCGGCACCGTCCGGCTTCCATACTCCGACCGGCGCTTCGACCACGAGGCCGAGTTCGCTCTGGTCGTCGGCCGCCGTGCCAGTCATGTCACCCCAGAGCAGGCCCTGGACCACGTCTTCGGCTACACCGGCCTGATGGACATCACCATGCGTGGCGGCGAGGACCGGTCCACACGCAAGTCCTTCGACACCTTCACGCCGATGGGCCCCTGGCTCGTCACCCCGGACGAACTCGGCTCACCGGACGACGTCGGTCTGGAGCTGACCGTCAACGGCGCACTGCGGCAGAAGGCCAACACGCGTGACCTCATCTGGTCGGCCGCCAGCTTCCTCTCGTACGCCTCGACGGTCACGGTGCTCGAACCTGGCGACGTCGTCACCACTGGCACCCCTGCCGGTGTCGCCCCGATCCAGGACGGCGACACCGTGGAGCTGATCGTGGACCGCATCGGCCGACTCACCGTGGATGTCACGGCCGAGAGCGCCGTGCCCTGCCCGACCGGGGGAGCGAACCGAGGACCGGTGCCCCCGCCGGCTCCGACGAGGCACTGACTCGGCCTGAGCAGCCGCCCGTTCCGGCTCCGGCGCCGTATCCAGTGGTCGTGCCCGGTCGCCGGAGACCGGAGCCACTGTCTGGATGCGGCGATTGAGCAAGTGCCCGCGGGCGGCGGGGGAGGAGCGAGGCTCACCGGTCCCAACTCACCCTGGACCCGGTCGAAAGCCGTCAGCTCCCAGCGCTCTCCGCGGGCGCGAAGGAGACTCGGTCGAGTTACGCAGCCTGGGCGGCGAGCGCGAACTCGCGTATGTCAGAGGACAACAGGCGTTCGGCGACACCATCGACCGTGCCGGCAATCTCGATGGAGCGGGGCAGCATGGTCTTCTCGTACGTGCGGATGGCGTCGTCGATGGTGGCCGCGCCCGCGAGAGCGAGGCCGAGGTCGCTGGCATCGAGCATCGCGAGGTTGGCGCCGACGCCGACCGGGGGCATGAGGTGGGCGGCGTCGCCGAGCAGCGTCACGGTCGGGTTGTGTTCCCAGGTGTGAGGGACGGGGAGGGCGAAGAGGGGGCGGTCGAAGTAGCAGCCGTCGTTCTCGGTGAACAGTCGGCGCAGGCGGGGCGACCAGTGGGCGAACCTGTCGAGCAGCAGAGCGCGGATGCAGTCGGTGTCGTCGGCGGTCAGGCCGTTCCTGGCGATCCAGTCCACCGGCACACGCTGGGCGATGTAGACGCGGATGTGGTTCCCGCCGTTGCGCTGGGCGATCAGGCCGCGTTCGCCGTCTACCGCCGATGCCATGCCGGGGCCGACCATCTCGGCGATGGCGGGGTGCTGGTTCTCCACATCGAAGAACCATGCCTCCAGGAAGCTCACGCCGACGTACTCGGGGACAGCGGATGACGCGGCGGGACGTACCCGGGAGAAGGCGCCGTCGGCGCCGATGACCAGGTCGGTTTCGACGGTCATGCCGTTGGCGAAGTGCAGCCGGCGCGGCCCGTCGGCGGGCCCGCTGATCGTTTCGAGGGTGTTGCCCCAGTGCACGGTTCCCGGCTGCAGCGAGTCCAGCAGGAGATTTCGCAACTCACCGCGGTCGATTTCCGGCCTGTAGAGCTCGTCGCCCTCCGGGACCTTGTGGAGGATGGTCGCGCCGTTCGGGTCCATCCGGCGCACTTCCTGCCCTTCGGGACGGGCCAGCTTGAAGAAGTCGTCGAGCAGGCCGGCCTCGCGCAGGGCGATCTGGCCGTTGTCGGCGGCCAGATCGAGGGTGCCGCCCTGGTTGCGGGTCTCGGGACCCGAGTCGCGGTCGTAGACCGTGACCGCCAGGCCATGGCGCTGGAGGATGCGGGCGCAGGTGAGTCCGCCGGGGCCGGCGCCGATGATGCTGATTCGGGCGTGAGCGGGATCTGAGGACTTCATGATCGTTCCTTCGATCGACGAGGAGTGGGGGTGGGCGAGCCGGGGCTTGGCGGTTCTGGCCGCGCTTCCCAGAAAAGCAGAGCAGATTAAAAAGTGCAACCGATACACTTAGCGTGCGAGACCGCTTTCGGATACGCTCACCTCGTGAGTACATCTCCTGGCGGTCGCCGCGAAGGAAAGAAGGCCCTTCTGCTGTCGGCCGCGACGCATGCGCGCATGTTTGCGTCGGTCGGCCCCATGGACTCCGCGTCCGGGTTACGGGCGTACGCCGAAGGTGTGTGGATCAGGCGCGCCGGCTGAGGTGGGGTCGGCCATGAGTGTGTGACTCGTGCTCGATTCGCCACCTCGATCCCGGGTTTTTCGCCCACCATCGGCCCGTCGCCGCGGCTCGCAGCGTCCAGCTGGCGGCGGGCTCCGAATGCCAGCGGGAGGGGCCAGCTCCCTGCCGCATCGACGACATCCCGTCCCGTTTTTATGGGCGAGCCCGCCCTTGGAGGAATCTCATGTTCACAGCCACGATCATCATCAGCTGCGCGCTCGCCATAGCCATGCTGGGCAGCGGCATCGCCAAGCTGGCCGGCAACGCTGGGCAGGCCGACCTGATGACGGAGGTCGGTTTCCCGGCTGACCGGATGTGGATGCTCGGCGCGTGCACCGTGGCCGGCGGTATCGGTCTCCTCGTCGGTCTGTTCTGGTGGCCGCTCGGCGCCGCGGCGGCTGTCGGCGGCATCGCCTACTTCGCCGGTGCGCTGGCCTTCCATCTCAAGTCACGACGCATGGATCAGTCGATGTTCGGAGTCGTTGCGCTTACGGTCCTGTCCGTCGCCGCATTGGTCCTTCGCATCGCTTCCTCTTGACGGGGGTCGGCAAAAGCAACGGATGATCAGTGAGCCGCCGACCCCTGGGTGCCACTGCGGCTGGCGGCTTACTGATACGCGGTGCTCAGCCGACCGGTCCTGTCACCGCGTTCGGCCGTACCGCTGGTTCGAGCAGCGACAACGTCAGGTGCTGTGCATCGAGGCCGACGCGGATGCCGACCGGCAACGGCAGGTTCGGGTCGGCACGTCCGAATTCGACATTGCCCAGGACGGGGATGTAACGGTCGCCGGGGACTATCTCGCGGAGCGTCGGGGACGCGTCGGGCGCCTCAAGTCCGCCGATCGCGTGCGGAACGCCCACGACTATGCCGGAGATCCGATCGAGGTTGCCGCAGTGCCGCAGCACATGCAGGTAGCTCCACGCGTACGATGCCAGGCCGCCCATCTCCTCCCATAACAGCACCGCGCCGTCGAAATACTCGAGCGGAAGCACGTATGGCGTCGCCTGCGCCAGCGCAATGCGATTGACGCCAGCACTCCCACGACGTGGTGGTGGGCAGCGCGCCGATCGCCTCCGTTCCGGTCAGTAGCGTCAAGTAGAGCCTCTCGAGTTCGCTTCGGCGTGCTGCGGGCGCAGTGTGCCGAGCCCCACCGAAATCGGGCGTGGCCAAGTAGGTGTGGAACCCGACCAGTCCCGTCCGTGCGTAGAGCACCAGATGCAGCAGCGGGATGTCGCTGCAGCCGAGGATGGGCTTGGGGTCGGCGGTGATCGCCTCGACGTCGATCAGGTCGAGGTAGCCGAACGCCGTGGCCACCGTCATGGGCGATGATCGCGCGCACCTCGGGATCACGCAGAAGAGCGTTGAGCTCCTCCGCGATCTGGACCGGCCGCTCCGCGCTCCACCAGTGGTGCCGCCCGGCTTCGGCGCCCGGCGTACGCGGAATCCCATGCGCTCCAGCACGGTCACTGCCTGCTCGAGGTCTGGCTCGTAGACGGCATGGAGCGGCCCGGAGAGCGATGCGATGACGACGAGATCTACGGGTCCCAGGGCGCGAGGTCGAAGCAGGTGAGGCGATGCGGAGCCGGTTGCCGACGCAGTCTCCACGCGTGCGTACCGATGCGCCACTCATCTAGCCATCGAAGACTCCGAGAGTTCACATCGTCTCGCTCTTGCCTCAGTCCCAAAATAGGGCCACACTACGGAACAGTGTTCCGTATGATGCGTCATTGATAGTCCAGCAGGAGCCGCCATGTCCCAGCTTCTCGGCTTGCCCATCGCCCCATCGCTGCCACTTCCGGGTGGTGCGGGGGTGCCGACGCCTGTTCGCGAGGCAACCCCATGACCGGTGCCTTCGAGCGACCGGACGGTGAGCGCCACGGCGACCTGCAGCGGATCAGTCATCGCCTCCAGCAGGAGTTGCGTCGGCTCGGACCGAAGGGTGCCCGGGTCAGGATTCGTGTGGGGCGTGGCGGTCTGGACGAGACCAGCAGGCTCTTCGCCGGGGAGACGGACCTCGCCCTTGTCACCCCGACTGCCGCGCTGAGCCTGCTGTACGGATTCGGTGACCTCCATGGTCTTCTCGCGCTGGGGATGTTCCCGCGGAGTGGCGGTCTCGTCGTCGCCGCCGATGCTCGACTGGGGGAGGACACGGTCGGCGGTCTGGTCGCCCGCGCCGATCGCGTCACCATCGCGACGGCCGCTGACGACGGAGTGAGTCTCGTCGGTTTCGCCGTGCGCCGGGCACTGCGCATGGTCGGAGTTCACTCCGGTGTGGACTTCGTGCACGACGAGCGGCCGGCTGTCTGCTGCGCGCGTTATGTGACGGGCGAGGCGGACGTCGTGATCCATGACCTGATGTCCACCCCCGAGTGGCCGGAGGTCGCGGCCGCGCGTCCGGTGAGGTACCTGTCCTGGGGGCCGCGAGTCCTGCACGCCTTCGCCGGCCAAGGCTGGCCCACCCGTGTGCTGGCCGCAGGCCGGCTCCCCGACCTGGATGCCGACCTGCACACGCTGGACTGCTCCGACATCGCCGTGCTGTGCCGAGAGGACCTGGACGACGAACTCGCCGGCCTGACAGCCCGGATCCTGGCCCGGGGGCGCCACCCCGCCGAAGCGTCCGAGGTGACACGCGCACCGCTCCCGCTGCACCCCGGAGCCAGTCGTGCCTATGCCGATCTCTTCGCCGCCGTACCTCTGAGGAGCCGATGATGTCCGCATCCGTCCCGGTGCCCGCGACGCCCGCCCCGAGCGAGACCGAACTCCTCATCGTCGGTGCCGGTCCCGCCGGTCTCTTCGCCTGCTACTACGCGGGGATGCGAGGTCTGGACGTGACCCTTCTCGACAGCCTGCCCCACCTCGGCGGGCAGGTGGCGGCGCTCTATCCAGACAAAGAGATCTTCGACGTCGCCGGGTTTCCGGCCGTCCGCGGACGCGAACTGGTCGAGCGGCTCACCCAGCAGGCCGAGAGTGCCTCGCCGTCCGTCCTGCTCGGCGAGAGCGCCATGGAACTGCGCAGGGACGAATCGGGCGAGGTCCTCGTCACCACCGATGCCGGCCGGATCATCCGGGCGGGCGCCGTACTGATCACCGGCGGCATCGGGCGATTCACGCCGAGACCACTGCCCGCCCTGACGGGGTTCGCCGGGGACGGAGTACATCACCTGGTCGAGCCCCCGCACGCCTACACCGACCGGCAGGTGGTGATCGTCGGGGGAGGTGACAGCGCCGTCGACTGGGCCAACATGCTTGTCCCGCATGCGCGTCAGGTGACGATCGTGCACCGGCGTACCCGCTTCCGGGCCCATCAGTTCTCCGTGGACCGACTCATGGAATCCCCGGTACGGGTGCTGACCAACAGCGAGATCGCCGAAGTGCACGGAACCGAGTCCCTCAAAGCCGTGACCGTTCGCGACTGCGGGACCCAGGCGCTGGAGACGGTCGACGCCGACGTCCTGATCCCGGCCCTGGGACACATCGCCTCACTGGGTCCCCTCACCACCTGGGGGCTCACGCTCGACCGGCAGCAGATCCACGTGGACACCTCGATGTCCACGGGGCTGGACCGCGTCTACGCCGCGGGTGACATCACCACGTACCCCGGCAAGGTCCGGCTGATGGCGGTCGGGTTCGGCGAGGCGGCCACCGCCGTGAACAACATCGCTGTGCTCCTGCGGCCCGACGAGGACCTCTTCCCGGGCCACTCCAGCGAACGCCCGCCGATACCGACCACCTGAAGGAGGAGGACGCCGCATGGCTTACGTGATCAACGAGAAATGCATCAACGAACTCGACGGCTCCTGCGTGGACGTGTGCCCCGTGGACTGCATCTACGAGGGGCTCACCAAGCGTTACATCAATCCCACGGAATGCATCGACTGCGGGGCTTGCCTGCCCGAGTGTCCCGTGGACGCCATCGCCGCCCCCAACAAGGCGGATCCCACCTGGGCGCAGGACAACGCCGCGTTCTTCTCGACGGTGCTGCCCGGCAGGACCGCGCCGCTCGAGAGCCCGGGCGGCGCCGGCGGCACCGACCCCACAGGAGTGGACACCCCACTCGTATCCGACTGGACTAAGGAGTGACTGTGCGACACATCCCGCTGCTCATCATCGGAGGCGGCATCGGTGGCATGGCCACCGGCCTGGCCCTTGCCCAGGCAGGCTTCGAGACCCACATCATCGAGCAGGCCCAGGAGTTCACCGAGATCGGTGCGGGCATCCAGATCGCACCGAACGCCATGCGGGTCCTCGACTCCCTCGGAGTTCTCGACGCCGTCAGTGAGGTGGCGGTGCGCCCGCGCAACGTCGTGTTCATGCACTCCGAGACCGGACGGCATCTGACGACGATCGACTTCGGCGCCGCCTTCCGCGAGCGCTACGGCCATCCGTACAGCGTGCTGCACCGCAGCGACCTCCTCGACGTCCTACTCACCGCCTGCCGTGAGCACCCCAAGGTCACTCTGGAGAACAACCGCCAGGTCGTCGACGTCGAGGACCACACCACGACCGCGGTCGTCCGCTTCGCCGACGGCGACAGCTACCGGACCGACGCCCTGATCGGCGCCGACGGCCTGCGGTCGCCCACCCGTCGGCTCTTCTCCGACGACCAGCCCTTCACCGAGGCGTTCGTCGCCTACCGCGGCGCGCTGCCCATGAGCGAGATCAACGTGCCCGTGGAGCCGGACGACGAGATCATCTGGCTCGGCCCGCACAAGCACCTGGTCCAGTACCCGATCCGACGCGGTGAGCTCTACAACCAGGTCGCTGTCTTCCGCAGCTTCCGCTACACCCCGGACATCGAGCACACCGACCAGTGGGGAGGACCCGAGGAACTCGACGAGGCCTTCTCCACGTCGTGCGAACAGGTACGTGACTACATCAAGCTGTTCAACAGGTCCAGGCGCTGGCCGCTGTACGACCGCGAGCCGTTGGACAACTGGACCCGCGGGCGTATCACCCTGCTCGGTGACGCCGCACACCCCGTGTTCCCGTACCTTGCGCAGGGCGCCTGCCAGGCCATCGAGGACGCCGAGTGCCTGGCCCGCCAGATGGCCAAGTCAGG
This sequence comes from Streptomyces sp. NPDC047072, assembly GCF_040643855.1. NCBI lineage: Bacteria > Bacillati > Actinomycetota > Actinomycetes > Kitasatosporales > Streptomycetaceae > Streptomyces > Streptomyces sp. NPDC047072. Next base: position 51,754 of record NZ_JBEYVC010000012.1, read on the forward strand.
CGGCGACGTAGGCGACGCCTTCGCCGCCTACCAGGCGGAAAGGATCCCCCGCACGACAATGGTTCAGCGCGTTGTACGCGGCTGGGGTCATGTCTGGCACGCCGACGGCGACCTGGTCCCGGCCCTGCGCGACCGGGTCTTCGGGCTGCGCAATGCCGACGACTACACCGACCTGGACTGGCTGTACCAGCCGTTCGCCGCCTGAACCCCCCGTACAAGGACTGTGATGAAAGCAGAGATCGACGAGACCGTCCGTGCCAGTCGTGCCCTGGCGGCGGCTGGCCTGACCGACATGGTGTGGGGGCATGCGGCCATCCGCGACCCCGGCACCGACGGCGTGTGGATGAAGGCCTCCGGCTGGGGGTTCGAGGAGATCGACGCGGAGCGGGTGGTGCTGGTCAGCCGCGCCGGCGAGGTCCTCCACGGCGACGGCAGACGGCACATCGAGTTCCCGATCCACACCGAGATCATGGCGCGGCGCCCGGACGTCGGCTGTGTCGTCCACACCCACGCACCCGCGCTGAGCGCCTTCGCCTCCCTCGACGTGCCCCTGCGGCCCATCTCCCACGACGGCGTGGTGTTCTGCGATCCGCAGGTGCCGCGCTTCACCGGCACCGGAGCGCTGATCGCGACCGCCGAACTCGGTGTCGCGCTCGCGGAGACGCTCGGCGATGCTCCCGCGGTTCTCATGCCCCAGCATGGCGCCGTCACCGCTGGCCCCGACGCGCCGACCGCGGTGATGTACGCCGTCCTGCTGGAGCGGGCGTGCCGTACGCAACTCATGGCGATGGCCGCCGGCGGACCGAAGGTGTGGTCCGACAACGAGGAAGCCGCCTTCAAACGGGACCAGGTGTGGAACCCCACGCAACGCGAGGCCGGCTGGAACTACCTGCAACGGCTCGCGGAGAGGTCCACATGATGACACAGGCACAGGCGTCACCAGTGGCCTCGGGCGAGGCCACCGGTGACGAGAAGCAGTTGTACGCGGACTTCAGCCGGTTCGGGCTGATTCCCCTGTGGACCGCGCGCGAAGACCTCATGCCGATGACGCCCGCGCCCCAGGCGGTTCCGCACATTTGGCACTGGGGCGACCTCTACCCGCTGGCAGCCCGAGCGGGCGACCTCATCCCCGTCGGACGCGGGGGCGAGCGGCGCGCCATCGCCGTGTCCAACCCAGGCCTGCCCGGGCTGCCGTACGCGACACCCACTCTGTGGGCGGCCATCCAATACCTCGGCCCGAACGAGGTCGCTCCGGCCCACCGGCACAGCCAGAACGCCTTCCGGTTCGTCCTCGAGGGCGAAGGCGTGTGGACAGTCGTCGACGGAGATCCCGTGGCCATGCGCCGGGGTGATCTCCTGCTCACGCCGGGCTGGCAGTTCCACGGGCACCACAACCCGAACCCCCGGCCGATGGCTTGGCTCGACGGCCTGGACATCCCGTTCGTCTCCGCCACCGACACCGGCTTCTTCGAATTCGGCGAGGACGGCGTGAGCGACCGCTCCACCCCGCGCCGTTCCCGTTCCGAACGGGTGTGGGGTCACCCGGGGCTGCGGCCGGTCTCCGCGACGGAGCAGGACCTGCCCAACTCCCCTCTGGCCGCCTACCGTTGGGAACACACCGACGCGGCCCTGACCGCCCAGCTCGAAGTCGCCGCTGAGGGACACCCCGGGGTTGTGGAACCCGGTCACGCTGCTGTGCGCTTCACCAACCCCACCACGGGGGCGGACGCGCTCACCACGCTGCGCACCGAGATGCACCGGATCGCGGCCGGCCAACGCTCTGCGGCCGTCCGTGAGACCGGTTCGAGCGTGTGGCAGGTCTTCGATGGGGCCGGTGCGATCAGCCTCGACGGCAAACGCACCGACGTCGTACGCGGCGACGTCATCGCCGTGCCCTCGTGGTGCGAGGTCGCCATCGAGGCCCACACCGACCTGGACCTCTTCCGATTCAGCGACGCCCCCGTCTTCGAACGGCTGAACCTCGCGCGCAAGGAGTACTCGTGAAGCTCGCCACCATCCGCACCGGTTCCGGTACGGCCGCCGTGCGCATCGACCAGACGGAGGCGGTGGAGACCGGTCACCTGGATGTCGGCGCGCTGCTCGCCGAAGACGGCTGGCGGGAGCTCGCAGCCGGCGCCGACGGCACCCGGCACGCCCTGGACGCACTCGACTACGCGCCGGTCGTTCCCCGTCCGCAGAAGATCTTCTGCGTGGGACTCAACTACCGTTCCCACATCCTCGAGATGGGGCGGGAACTCCCCGAATACCCCACTGTCTTCGCCAAGTTTCCCGCCGTCCTGATCGGCGCCTACGACGACATCGTTTTGCCGGCGGCCTCGCAGGCCGTGGACTGGGAGGGCGAGCTGGCGGTCGTCGTGGGGGCGCGGGCCCGCAAGGTCTCCGTGGCGGAGGCCGCCGGGCTCATTGCGGGCTACTCGGTCCTCAACGACGTCACGGCCCGGGACTGGCAGTACCGCACCAAGGAGTGGCTGCAGGGCAAGAACTTCGAGGCCACCACGCCGTTCGGACCGTTCCTGGTGACCGCCGACGAGGCGGGTGCCGACTCGCGTCGGCTTGTGACCGAGGTTGACGGTAAGACGAAGCAACAGGCCGACACCGGCGATCTCGTCTTCGACGCGGCGACGCTCGTGTCGTATCTCTCCACGATCATCACTCTGGAGCCCGGGGACGTCATCGCCACCGGCACCCCCGGCGGCGTCGGCCACGCCCGCACCCCGCGGGAATACCTCGGTGACGGCACCGTACTCACCACCCGGATCGAGGGACTGGGCGAATGCCGCAACCACTGCGTCCAGGAGAAGTCCGATGACGCGTGAGCCCGCACCTCGCCCGCTGCTGCTCGAGTGGCTGGCAGCGGGTACGAGCTTGCTGAACACCGAACTCGACCAGGCCGATGAGACATGGGTGAGCAGCCCGTCGACTCTTCCCGGCTGGACGACGGCCCACCTGCTCACCCACCTGGCGCGCAACGCGGACGCCTTGGACAACCTGATCACCTGGGCTGCCACGGGCGTGGAAACCCCGATGTATCCGCAGGGTGCCTCCGGGCGGATGCGCGACATCGAGGAAGGAGCCGACCGACCCGCGCAAGTGATCCTCAAAGACGTCCGGGACAGCGCCGCCCGCCTCCAACAGTCCCTGGACGACATGCCGGACGCAGCCTGGGCGTGTATCGTCCGCACCGCCCAGGGCCGCGCGGTGCCGGCGTCCCTCATCCCGTGGCTGCGGATCCGGGAAGTGTGGATCCACCTCATCGACCTGAGTACGGGGGTAACGTTCGCCGCACTGCCCGACGGCCTGGCCACGGCGCTACTCCCCGACGTCGTCACCACCCTGGCCGGGCGCGACGGCTGCCCGCCCCTCGTTCTACGCGCCCAGCCGGGCCGTGCACCCCTGATGACCCGGCCGAGCGAGCCGCTCGCCGCCATGACAGAGGTGAAGGGCACCACTGCGCAGCTCTTGGGTTGGCTCACTGGCCGTGCCTCCGGCGCCGGCCTCAGTTGCTCGCCGCCCAGTCTGCCCTTGCTGCCTGCCTGGCTGTGACGCCCACCATTCCTCTCCCACCGGAGTTCAGAATGAAGATCACCCACTTCGGACACGCATGCGTACTGGCCGAGATCGAGCGGGACGGCAGCACCGTCCGGCTGCTCTTCGATCCGGGCGCCTATTCGACGGACTTCGAAGGCGTCCGTGACATCGATGCCGTACTGATCACCCACGAGCACCCTGACCATGTCGACGTGGCCCGACTCCTTCCACTGCTCGCCGAGAACTCCGCGGCCCGGCTGATCGTGGACCCGGGCACCAGCAAGAATCCGCAGATCGCCGGGGTGCGACACGAGACCGTCGACAAGGGGGACACCATCTCCGTCGCCGGCGTTCCCATCCAGGTGCTCGCCGGCGACCACGCGGTCATCCACCCGGACCTGCCCTGCCCGCACAACAACGGCTACCTGGTCGACGACCGGCTCCTCCACCCCGGCGACGCCTTCGTCCTCCCGCCCCAGCAAGTGGACATCCTCCTGCTGCCGACCGGAGGACCGTGGATGAAGGCGAGCGAGGCGATCGACTACCTGCGGACTGTGGCCCCCCGTACCGCGATCCCCATCCACCAGGCGGGACTCGCCGCCGTCCACCAACAACTGCACCAGCAGCTGTTCCGGAATCTGGCCCCCGAGCAGTCCAGCATCCAGGTTCTCGACCATGGGACGGCTACGGCCGTCTGACTGCCGGGTTCGTATACGGAGAGCGGCCTGCTGCGCAGACCATCGTGGTCGGCGCGCAGGCTGATCGTGTGCCTGCGCTCGGTGGAGGTTGAACCTGTTCCACGCGATCGACGAACACCCGTGGCTCGCGGCGCAGGTCTCCGCTGGCTCCTACCAGTGGAAGAAACCACGTATGTTCAAGAGCGCCGGGCGGAAGATCCGCGCGCTAAGCGTGCCCCAGTGCAGCTGATGGAGGCGCCCTGGGCGCTGGTAGAGCAGACCGCAGGCAGTCCTCGCCTGGACGGATCTTGTTCTCACCGGCGTCATCTCTCGCAATTCGCCCGGTGGAGAGCCCAATGCCTCACGCGCCATCTGCGCGTGAGGCATTGGGCTCCGCCTCTCAACTGCGGAGGGTCAGTCGAGTAGCTGGCTGAGTTCGCGGGCGATCCGGACGGTGGCCGCCCCGGCGGAGGCGACCCAGGTTTCGTCGACTCGCGAGGCGGGAGCCGTCGTGGCTATGGCTGCCCGGGGACGCCCCTGTTTGTCGCGGACGACTGCCGCGACCGCGCTGACGTCCGATTCGCTCTCGGCGTTGTTGACCCCATAGCCGCGGAGCCGTACCTCGTTCAGTTGCTCGCGTAGTTCGCCGCGTGTTTGGGGCGCCCGCGTCGTGGGGGCTTGCAGGTCCTCAGAGGGGTAGCGGGCCAGGAACTCCTCGTCGCTGAGCTCGGCGAGCAGGGCCTTGCCTGCCGCCGTAGCATGAGCGGGGAGCGTCAAGCCGGTCCGGTTGCCGGTGCGTACGATCTGTCGGCTCTCCACACTGTCGATGTACAGCACCTCCGTCCCACGGAGAGTCGCGAGGTGAACGGTTTCGTCTGTCTCGTCACGCAAACGTTCCAAGGCATCGTGGGCGATAACCCGGATGTCCATGTTCGCGACGACCGCGAGTCCGATGTCGACGAGCGCGGGGCCGGGCTTGTACGCGCGGGAGAACTCGTCCTGTGCCACGAAGCCGTGGTGGCTGAGCGTGGCCAGCATGCGGTGGACGGTCGACCGCGACAGACCCATGTCGCGGGCCACTTGATTGACCCGGATCATCTCGTGGGCCTCGAACATACGCAGTAGCCGCAGCACGTTGTCGACTGCCCCGATCAGGCCCGCCGGACGGCTTGAGGAGTTGGTCCCGTCGATGTTGGTCCCCGCTTTTCGATCCACGCAGAGCACAGTAGCGCAGGGATATCCAGTCCCCATGACTCTTGCCATTACGTTCCAATGAGAGGGACAGTGTTCTGTATCGTGATACATAGCACGGATGAAGGAGTTCTGCCATGCCTCTGTACCTGAGCCTTCACCAGGCCCCCGGCCTGTCGGAAGAGGAGATCGCGGGGAACGCGCCGGAGGTCGCCCAGCAGGTGCACGCGACCTTCAAGCAGCTGTTCGTGAACACCCGGACCGGATTCATCGTCTCGGTCTACGAGGCCGACAGCGCCAAGGCCGTCGAGGAAGAGTTCGAACGGATCGGCTTCCCCTTCGACGCCATCCACGAGATCGACTTCACCCAGAACGCGGCAGAGCTCGCCGAGATGGTGGGACAGGCGGAACCTGCCTGAGGCGCCCTTACCGGCCGGTCCGGCCACCCTCCGGGCCTGGGCGTCACGCCGGCGGCGGTCGTGTCGTAAAGCGCCTCACCTGGCGCCGCGGTGACCGACCACTTCCCGGTCCCGTTGCGGCTCAGGCCGTGTCATCGACCGCGGGGGCTACGCCGTCCCCTCTCATGCCAGAGCGCCGAGGGGGCGGCCTGCCCAGGGGGTGGGGAAGCAGCGCTCACCCCTTGGACGCTTTGGCGCTCGGTGAAGCAAGCCGAGTGTCATCGGAGGGTCGGTCCGTTGTGTGGGAAGTTCGCAACCAGGGCAGGGACTGCTGCGCCACGGCCACGGCAGTCGCTGAGGCCCTGCTCGCGGAGGACCGGAGGACGGGACCCGTCAGGGTTCTCTCCGCTGTGAGACCTCCGCGGCGATCGGCCGTCTGCGCCGTTGGGTCATGGTCTCCGCCAAGGAGGTGTCGACCAGACAAGCTTCCAGCAGGCTCGTAGTGGAGGCCAGGCCCAGCCCGTTCAGGCGGTCGCGCAACCAGGTGCGGAAGATCTCCTTGTGTCGGCGGGCGGCGCGGGCGAGCTCGCGGCCGCGTGGGGGTGCAGGAACCCACGATCCGGCGGCGGTCGTTGCTGGCCGACTCCCGCTGAGCCCTGAGCGACCAGTCGATCCACCAGCCTGGCTCGGATGGCCCACTTTTTCGAGATCAGGAGTGCGCCCAACTTGCCGAAGGACATCAGGCCGTCGAGAAGGTGCAATGCCTCGGCTTGGCTCATGGTCCGAGTGATCTCACCATCGCGGACATGGCGGAAATGATCAACGGGCACTCCGTGCCGATCGACTGCGTAGCGGTCGACGAGGCCGTCGTTCGGGCCGGGCCACCCGCGACTGTCGTAGAGCTGCTCGCGAACCCGACGCGCTCGTCCGATCCGGAAATTGCGGGGCGGATCTTCTAGCTGACCTTCATCCGACCCGACAACGAGTGGCCGATCGTCGGGCGTTCAGTTCCTGATCCCCCTGGGCCAGCTCTGATCGGAAGGATGTGAGAATGGAACAGACGATGATGGCGGTTCGCCTGTTCGAGCATGGCGGGCCCGAGGTGCTCAAGTACGTAGAGGCGCCGGTTCCCGAGGTCGGCCCCGACGACGTCTTGTTGCGCGTGCACGCCACGGCCGTCAACAGCTGGGACCTGCGCTACCGCTCGGGCAACTTGCCGCAGCCTCTTCCGGGACGGCCGGCCTGGCCCTTGCCGTTCCAGCTCGGCCGGGACGCAGCAGGTGAGGTGGTGGCGACCGGGGCGAATGTCACGAGGTGGCTCCCAGGAGACAGGGTGGTACAGCTTCCGCACCCACCATGCCGTAACTGCGCCCTGTGCGTGCGGGGGCTCGAAAACCTATGCGTCGACACCGCCTACCCCGGTCACCAGGTCTTCGGTGGATACGCCGAGTACGTCGCGCGTAGCCAGGACGCGGTCCTACCCATCCCCGACGGCGTCGACTTCGACACTGCGGCAGCCACCATGTGGACCTACACCACCCCGCTCAACTGCGCCCGGCAAGCGCCCGTCGGCCCCGGCGACACGGTGGTCATCACCGGTGCCAGCGGCGGGATGGCGATTGCCTGCGCCCAGCTGGCGAATCTGAGCGGAGCCACCGTCATCGGTACCACGACCAAGCCGGACAGAGGCGAAGCACTCGGCAAGCTCGGCTACGACCACGTCGTGCACTCCACCGACCCCCACCTGCCGGCACAGGTGCGGGAGCTGACACACGGCCTGGGCGCCGACGCCGTCTGGGACTGCGTCGGAGGCAACGACTTCTTTCAGCTCTCCCTCGCCTGCACACGGCTCGGCGGCACGGTCATCGTCCTGGGCTCGCCGACCAGCCAGGGATCCCGGCTTGAGTTGGATGCATTCGCGCTCATCGGTGGCCAGGTGCGGATCGCCAGTGTCCGCGGCGCGACGCGACGGGACCAACAACTGTGCCTGGAACTGCTGGCAGCCAAGAAGATCAACCCGATCATCGACCGGGCCTACCCCCTAGCGTCAGCGGCCGAAGCCCACTCGTACCTGGAAAGCCAACGACAGATCGGCAAAGTGCTCCTCCTACCGTGACCTCGGGCTGTCGCCGGTGCCAGCATAAGGCGGCCATCGCTCGACATCTCGGCGCCGGAAAGGGCAGTTGCCACACGCAGCGGACGAATGCTGGGTTGTCTTCAACGCGGCAACGCGGCGCTGGCCCTGACGGCTACTCGGCCGCGCCGCCGAGACGCCCCCGTACAACTCCTCGATGACGCTTCTCCAGTCGGCGGGTGTGGAGCGAACGCCTCGCGGGTCACCATCGTCCGCCGCGGTCTGTATCCGTTCGAGGGCGACCCGCGAGTCCTTGATGTCATCCGGCGAGCCAGCCCACAGCGCGTCTTCACGTCTGCCTACGACCGTTCAGCGGCAGGACCGACCGGGCGAGCCTGGTCATCAGTCTCTTCCAGGCGGCGAACAAGCCGGGGCCGACCGACACTCCGCAGCAGGTGGGAATTCGTCCTTGGTGCCCAGCTGAGTCCCCGGCGCACGGCGCCGCAAGCCGCGGCCTCGTGCGTCGAGGGGGTCGCCTCGAACTGTCCGGGCCTCAGCTCGCCCACCAGGCTTTCGAGGCCTCGTCGTATCGATCGTCGCGATGATTGGCGTCCTGCCTCTTGACTGTGCGAAAAACCAGGATGCAGCATCACCATAATCATCATGACGAATGTGGGTCTTTGGCCTCTCAATGTGTCGACCACCCCCTGTCTGCATCGACCACGACCAGCGCGACTTTCCCCTGGCTGGTCCCTGCCCGTCGGTGCCGCCGCCGAGGTCGCGGCGCGGTACACAACCGGCTTCAGATATGGAGAGTTGCAATGGAGCAGCAAGTGATCGGCCGGCTCTCGGTCGACCGCCGCAGGTGCGAGGGTTACGGCATGTGCGAGCAGGCCGCACCCCAACTGCTGCACCTCGACGACGATGACGAGCTGGTCATCGACGCGGCTGAGGTTCCACCACCGCAGAGGCCGCTCGCCGAGGCAGCGGTCCGTGCCTGCCCGGTCGCGGCTCTGGCCCTGTCCGCCTCATGAGATCCGGCACGGCAGTGCCACGCCGCGTGGTGGTGATGGGCGCGTCCCAGGCAGCATGCGCCTGCGCAAGCGCGCTGCGTCGGCTCGGTTTCGAAGGGGCCATCACCATGGTGGGGGAGGAGTCTCATCCCCCGTATGTCCGGCCGCCGTTGTCCAAGGGAGTCCTCATCGGCGCCGAACCTGACGAGAGCGTTTTCCTGCCCACACCTGAAGGCATCGACGTAATCGCCGGAGTGCGGGCAACCCGACTCGATCTTTCGAAAAGACTTGTCGAACTCTCCGACGGTGATCGTCTGTCCTACGACGGACTGGTCGTCGCCACCGGTGCGCGGGCGCGTCGGCTGGCTCCCGCTGACCGCACCGGCGAGATCATGCTCCGTGGTCTCGATGACGCTGTCAGTCTGCGGAAGCGCTTGGCGGCGGTGCGCGACGTAGTGGTGGCCGGAGGTGGCTTCCTAGGCATGGAGATCGCCTCCTCGGCGGTCAGGCTCGGCAAGTCCGTCACGGTCGTGGACCAGGTCATGCCCCTGACCTCCCGCCTCGGACCGCTGCTCGCCGGGATGCTGCATGCCGCCGCCGCGGACCACGGGGTGCGCGTCCGCGTCGTCCGCGCGGGCATCGGCCTCGGATTCGGAGATGGTGTGCCGGACCGGCTCGTGTCACCGGACGGCACATCGGTCGCCGAGGGAGACATCGCTGTGACCGCTGCCGGCGACGTCCCCAACACCGAGTGGTTGCGCGGCAGTGGCCTCCTGCTCACCGGCGGGACCGACGGCGCGCTTGTCACGGGAGAGGACTGTCTTGCTGCCCCAGGTGTCGTCGCGGCGGGCGACGTCGTCGCGGTGCGCGGAGCCGGCCGCCGACCGGTACGCACTCCCCACTGGTCCAACGCGCTGTCGCAGGCCGAGACGGCTGCGGCGACCCTGCTCGATCGTGAGGCGGGAGCAGCGGCGATCGCCCCGTCGTTCTTCTGGACCGAGGCGTTCGGTCTCAAGATCCGGCTCGCGGGCGAGCTCCCTCCCCGCGGGGAACCGACAGTGCTCGACGGTTCCGTCGCCGAGCGGCGCGTGCTGCTGCACTGGCCGGCCGGACCGGACGGCGGGGGCACGGCAGCGGCTGTGAACCTTCCGGTCTCAGCCCCGAAGCTCTCCCGAATCGCCCGGCAGCGGCCGGCGCCCACAGCCACGCTGTCTTGATCATGTCGCGTTCCGGCGGCTGGGTTCGAACTCGCGCCGGGCAGACCGAGCGGATGCCACGGCCGTGACGGTGGCGGCCTGCGATAGCCATGCCGCACAGAACCACAGGACTGAAATCAGCCTCGCGGAAATGCCGCTCAGCCCCCGCCCCCCCCTGATCGCAATGACAGGGGTCACATCCGATGTGGAGGTTCGGAACAGCTCGCTCCTGCCCAGATCACATGCAAAGGCTTTCCACATGACTGCTCACAGCACCGCTCCTTACGACCCCCTGGACCCGGCCCACAATGCCGACCCTTCCGCTCGACTGGCCGCCGCCAGGGAACAGTGCCCGGTCTCGCAGCCTCGACCGGGGGTCCACTTCGTGGCGCGGCACGAAGATGCCGTGCAGGTTCTCGGCGACCCGGAGACATACTCGTCCACCGGAAACTTCGCGCTGAGCGACGGAAGCGGAAAGCCCGCACTGGTACTCGAAGTGATCACCAACATCGACCCGCCCGCCCACACGGAGCTGCGCACCCGACTGCGCCGATGGTTCGCGCCCGCCCGGCTGCGGGCCCAGGAGCCCCGTGTCCGCAAGATCGTGGCCGGCATACTCGACGAATGGGCGCCCGGCCAGGAGGTCGAGATCTACAGTCGGCTCGCGCGCCGGCTCCCGACACTTGTGGTCTACGCCTTCCTCGGCCTGCCCGAAGACGACTGGGAACGCCTGAAGGAGTGGGCCGACGCCGTCAACAACGCCATCCCGAACGTTGATCCGGCGATGCCCGAAAGCGTCGCGCTCACGGAGTACCTCGTCCAGCAGGTCGTGGCGCGCGCTGCCGCCCCAGCCACAGGTGACGACGTCCTGGACGGCCTCACTCACCCCGCAGACGGCGAAGCCGCGTTCACACCGATCGAGGCGGCTCTCCATCTCTTCCAACTGATCGTGGCGGGCACGGACACCACGGCGAGTCTGATCACCAACCTGCTGTGCTCGCTGCTCGAAGAGCGGGAGCGGTGGGAGAGGCTGCTCGCCGACCCCACGCTGAGGCCGACGGCGATCGAGGAGTCCCTCCGGCTCGACGCGCCGCTGCAGTACGTGCTGCGAACCGTGAAGCAGGCGGGCGAGATCTCCGGGTGCCCCGTCAATCCGGGCGAGCGGGTGATCGTCGGCCTGCAGTCCGCGAACTGGGACCAGGAGGTGTGGGGGACGGACGCGGAAAGCTTCTCCCTCGACCGTCCGGTCGGGCAAGCCGTCAGCGCGACCTTCGGACACGGGATACACGCCTGTCTGGGTTCGCCGCTGGCCCGACTCGAGACTCAGGTAGTGCTGGAGGAACTGCTGCGTCGCTTCCCGAACATGCGGCTGGCTCCCAGCTACCGTCGCGAACCCGCCCCCGACCTGGTCATGGCCCGACGGCCGGACCGCCTGGACGTCGTCTTGTGAGCTTTCAGAGTCCCTATGTCCAACCAGTGGAAGCGCAGTTCTCAAGCTCGGAGAGGCAACAGCCTTGTGATACCTAAGCTGTAGATCGTGGTCATGCTGGTTGGTTGTGCTCGAGCGGCCGTCGGCGTACACCCGAACGCGCCCCGGCAAGATTTCCGTGAAGCAGGGGCATGCCACCGTCCGCCGGTGACGCTCCGTCATGGAAAGCGGCGTCGGAGCATGGCCATGAGGATGACCCGGTTGCGGAGCAGCGGCACCCACGCACGTCCGGCCATGATCCGTCTCGGCGGCGAACTGACGCACCAGGTCGTGGGCGCGGATCAGTTCTGGGTAGTACTCGAGCAGCCGCGGGAGTGTCTCGGCTGCGCGCAAGCTGCGACGGGACGGACGTGATCCAACGGGCGACTCCGCGGAGTGAGGACGGGGTCCCGTACGTTCACCCTGGCGCGCCCGCGGTCCTGTGCCTGAACGGCGCCGCCGAATGTCGGCGTGCCGCTCCGGTGGTGCACGCGGCTCGCGGACGCGCCCGCCGCAGCGGACGCACCGGCTGAATCGAGCCCGCCCCGGACGCTGGAACCTGTACCGCGGGCCGGGACGAGGACTTGCTTGTCACCGCGTCGACCCGACCGCCGACTTCCTGCTTGACCACAGAAACAAACGTTCCGTGGTGCGGTTCCGACCGGGGCGGAGAGCCCGCCCTGTCTCCCGGGCACCTTGTATCCCCTCCCATCTTCAAGGAGTTCCCATGTGCCAGCACGATTCCCCCGCCCACCGCGAAGTTGTCGCGACCACGCGCCGGTCACTGCTGAAGGCCGCGGCCGTCGTGGGCGGCGGCCTCACACTCGCGGGAGGGCTTAACGTGGCGGGGGCCCCGGCTGCCTCCGCCGGCACTGGCGCGACGGGCGACCGCATCGTCGTGCTGGGAACGGACGGTGGCCCCATCGTCAGGGCTAGCAGGGCCAAGCCTGCGCTCGCGCTCGTCGTAAACCAGCGGACCTACCTGGTCGACGCGGGGTTGAACACCGCGACTCAGCTGGTCGCTTCCGGCCTGAAGTTCGCACCGCTCGGTGATGTCTTCGTCACGCACCATCACCTTGACCACACCTCGGGTCTGCTTGACGTCCTGCTGCACGGCTGGGCGTACCACGACTCCCGCCTGGGCGATGTGACGCTGTGGGGCCCACCCAAGATGTCGGCTACGACAGCCGGCCTGAACGCCGCGTTCGAACAGGAGATCCGTCTCTTCGTCGCGGGCGGGTTCCTGCCGGAGTTTCCCCAGGTGCGCGCACGGAACGTCGAGATCAGGCCGGGAAGCACGGTGGTACGGGTCATGGAGGACGCCAACGTCATCGTCGACGCGACCCGGGTCTTCCACGGCGCGGAGGTAAAAGACGCCTACGCCTACCGCTTCACGGTGAAGCAGTCCGGGAAGGTGGTGGTCTTCTCCGGCGACACGGCGGCGCCCGATCAGAACCTGATCGAGTTGGCACACGGTTGCGACTATCTCGTGCACGAGGTGCAGGACAACGACAATGTGGAGGTGCTTACCCAGAGTATGCCTCCGGCGCAGGCATCTGCCCTGCGCGAGCATCTGTTGACCTCGCATTCCAACGTCATGGATGTACCGAAAGTGGCGAAGGCCGCGGAGGCGAAGAACCTCGTGTTCTGTCACTACACACCGATACCGCAGCCGGCCAGCGTCTATCTGGCGAAGGCCCAGTCTGTCGCCGACAAGATCGGCTACCGGGGCACCATCACCGCGCCCGTGGATCTGGATGAGATCGCCCTCTGAGTCAGCTTGCGGGACAGACCGCCCCCGTGGTGATTGCACAACTGTCCGTGGCCGGCCCGACCGCCGGAGTTGGCGAGCCGCCCGGAAGCGGTGCGCCGCCGCGAGTCGTTTCCGACACGCCCGGCCTGAAGTTCTCAGAGTGGGGGACAAGGAGCGTCCCTCTGCCGCTGTGGGCTGAGCCGTTTCGCTTTCGGCTACCGTCGAGGGGTGATGGAGCACGGGATCGGGCGCCGTGAGCGCAAGAAGGCCGCAACACGCAGGGCGCTCGCGGACGCGGCTCTGCGGCTCTTCTCGGAGCGCGGCTTCGACGAGGTCGGGGTCAAGGAGGTCGCCGAAGCCGCCGAGGTGTCCCTGACGACGCTGTTCAAGTACTTCCCGAGCAAGGAGGCACTGGTCTTCGATCAGGCGGAGGAAGCTGAGGCCGCACTCGTCGGGGCGGTGCGCCGCAGGGCCCCGGGGCAGTCGGTCCTCGACGGGCTGCACATGCAGCTGCGCAGCATGCTGCTCGCGATGCCGGCCCCGAAATTGAGCGCCTACCTCGAACTGGTTGATTCCACCCCCGCCCTGCGTGAGTATTCCCGGCGGCTGTGGCTCAGCCAGGAGGATGCGCTGGCCGCTGCGATCAGCAATGAGTTGGGCCGCGACCCGGCCGACGTGGAGGTGCGAGCGCTGGCGCGCTTCGCCCTGGAAATCCGCCTGTTGGCCAGGGACAGCCCGGACCCCCTGGCAGCCGTGGACACGCTCTTCGGCCTGCTCACCGACGGCTGGGGCCGCCTGACCGGCGCTACAGACGGCCGTCACCCCACGAACGCGTAGTCACTCCATTTAGAACACCCCCGAAGGAACTGGGCGGTATTGCCATGCCAGAATAAACCTGTAGTCACTACACCTTTGGAGGTTGGCAGTGATCATTCGCAATGTGACCGTCGTGGACGGCACCGGCGGCGAACCGCTCACCGGTGCGGAGGTCGAAGTCGCGGACGGGCGTTTCACCGCCGTCCGGCCCGCCACTACGCAGGAGCCCGCCATCGACGGCAAGGGCGGCTGGCTGGTCCCCGGGCTGTGGGAGAGCCACACTCACCTCAGCGGGCTCGCTTTCTTCCAGCCGGCGGAAAAGCGCGTCGGCCATGTCTCCGAAGCCCTGGCCGGCTTCGTACGCGCAGGCATCACCAGCGTCGTGAACCTGGGCGGCCCCCTCGACCTGGAACTGGCCGTGCGCGAACACCGGCGCATCGCCACGGACCCTGCCGCGGAGCTGTACTTCGCGGGCCCGGTGTTCACCGGGATCGGCGGATGGCCGGTCCTGGACAACGCCGAAATGGCCGCGGCCGGTCACCAGATCGACGACCCCGACGTCGCGTACCGCCTGGCCCTGGAGCTGGCGGAACAGACCGACGTCATCAAGTGCATCTACGACGGTGAACCGGGCTCGCCCACCAAACTGCCGCGCGCCGCACTGCGGGCCGTGGCGGCCGCCGCGCATGAGAAGGGCCGCAAGGTCCTTGTCCATGTCTGCCGGCGCGTCGACCTCGAAGAGGCCGTGGAGGCGGGCGCGGACTGCATCGAGCACGCCTTCCTCCCCGAACATCCCGACAGCGACGAGGAAGCCGCTGACATGGCGAAACTCCTCGCCGAGAACGGCACCCTGTACTGCCCCACGCTGGTCACCTGGGAGCAGTTGGGACGCAACGGCGAGGCTGCCTACCTGGAGGAACTCGTCGCCGACGGCGTCATCACCGCGGACGACATTCCGCGGATCACCGGCAGTCCCTTCTACGGGCGCGCCTTCCCGCACCATCCGGCGGACGAGTGCCGCGTCCGTTTCGACTACGCCATGCGGACGCTGCGCATGATGCACGACGCGGGTGTGGAGATCGTAGCCGGCAGCGACGTCTCGATGATGATGCCGTCACCTCCGGTGGCTCTACTGCGCGAGCTTCAACTGCTGGCGAAGGCGGGCCTTCCCCTGCCCGCGGTCCTGGCGGCCGGCACCCGCCACGCGGCCGGGAAGATCGGCCTCGGCGGCGAGGCGGGAACGATCACGCAGGGCGCTGTCGCCGACGCCGTCCTGCTCGACGCGGACCCCCTCACCGACGTCGCGCACCTGGTCAATCCTGCCCACCACATCGGGGTCCTTCGCAAGGGCCGCTTCCTCACCACTGACTAAAGCGAACACCGCGTGCCGTGAGGGCCCGGCAGGTCCCTCACGGCACGTTCGAAAATGGCGAAGACCCGCCGGTCAAACCCGGGCCTGCTCCTGGCGGCGGTGGCGACCGGTGGTGTCAGGGTCCACCGGTGTGGGTGCCTGGTCCTTGTGCCTGCGCACACCGATCAGAACACTGGAAACGACGGCAGCGACGAACATGCCGATCGCGCCGATCGTGGTGCACATGTGCAGAGCGCTGCTGAAGCTCTCCCCGAAGGCGCCGAGGGCCTGACCGGTCGCGGGCGCGGGCAGCCCCAGGTGTCCGGCGGCACTCAGGCCCTCACGAGCGACCGCGGCGGTCACCTGGTGCTGATCAGTAGTGCTCAGTCCGGACTGGGCCAGAGTGCTCGGCAGGGAAGAGACCGTGTGGTTGGTGAGGATCACACCGAAAACCGCGGGCCCCATTGCTCCGCCTACCTGGCGCAGGGTGTTGCTGCCCGCGCTGGCCATGCCGGCCAGATGGTGAGGGACACTTCCTACGGCCACCGCGGTGATGGGGGCCATGACGAAGGACAGACCGGTCCCGATCACCAGCAGGATGGGGGTGACGGTTCCACCGGAGCTGTGGGCGTCGAGGGTGTTCAGCCACAGGGTCCCCAGTCCGGTGACGAGCAGCCCGATGGTGAGCAGCAGGCCCGGGGCGACCCGGCCCATGAGCTTGCCGGCCACTGGGCCGAGCAGCACCGTGATCCCGTTCAGGGCCAGGAACCGCCAGCCGATCTGCAGCGCGGACAGGTGCTGGACGGTGCCGAAGAACAGGCTGAGAGAGAAGACCAGTCCGACCTGTGCGAACAGGGTGAGCGCGATGACCACGCCTGCTCCGGTGAACGCGCGTGAGCGGAACAGACTCATCGACAGCATCGGCGAGGCTACCTTCCGCTCCGTGACGACGAAGCCGACCAGCCCCACAGCTGCTACAACGAAGGCGATGACCGCGCGGGTCGAACTCCAGCCGGACTCGCCACCTTCGATGACGCCGTACACCAGCGCCGTGATCGTGACGACGGCGATGACCTGACCGGGGATGTCGATGGCCCGACCGTGCGCGGAGCGGGAGTCCTCCAGAAGGAGTGCACCGATAGCAGTGGCGAGCACGGCCACCACCAGACCGGGCAGGAAGATCCAGCGCCAGTTCGCGTGTTCCAGCACCAGACCCGAGACCAGCGGTCCCAGCGACATGCCCAGGCCCAGGGCGGCCGCCCAGGCGGAGATCGCTTTGGCCCGCGCACGGAAATCCGGGTAGACGTGGCTGATCAAGGCCAGCGTCGAGGTCAGCAGTGCGGCCGCGCCCGCTCCGGAGAGGGCCTGACCGACCCAGATCTGTTGGGGCGACGAGGCCGTGAGGCTGGTCAGGGAGCCGGCGGCGAAGAGAAGCAGGCCGACCAGGTATGCCTTCTTGCGGCCGTAGAGGTCACCGATGAGGCCGAAGGTGAGAATCAGGGCGGCCATCGGCAGGATGAACGCATCGCTGATCCACTGGAGGTCCGACGTGGATGCGCTCAGTCCCTGCTGGATCGTGGGCAGGGAGACGGCGACACCGCCGATGGGAAGGTAGGAGGCGAAGACGCCGATGCAGGCGAGAAGGGCCGTGAGGGCCGCGCGGCGAGGCTCGTGCGCGGGAGGACTGTGAGCGACAGTGGGAGTCGCGGGCATGAGTTTCTCCAGAAACCTAAGTTATCAGACAGCTGTTATGTTAACAGATGACTGACAACATGCCGGGAGGGCGCATGTCGATGCCGGAGTCGCAACCGTGGAACCGCACGCTCAATCACGCTCTGTGGCGTGCCACGCAGGCCATTTCTCGCAACCTCAATGCCGCGCTGGAGCAACTGGGCGTCACCATCACCCAGTTGGGCATGATGGTGACCTTGGAGCAGAGGGGCCCGTGCTCGGCCGCTGATTTGGCCCGGGGGCACCACATCACTCCACAGAGCGTCAACACAGCCCTGCATCACCTGGACCAGCTGGCGTGGATCACGCGTAGCCCCCACCCGGTCAACAAGCGCATTGTGCTCATCGACGTGACCGATCGCGGTCGCGACGGCATCGCCGAGGGGAAGCGCCTGGTTGCCTCGGTGACCGCCCCGGCGACCGAGGCGCTCGGGGGAGCGGAGCCCGTTGATCGCCTTACGCAGAGCCTCGACCAGATCACCGAGGCACTCAATCTCGACTGGGATCGTAGTGCGCCGCGTACTTGAGCTGCTTGACGAACGGGCAGCTTCGCAGGTCGTACGACTTTTCGGGGTCACTTCCCTTCGGCGGGGTCACCGAAGCCCTCGTTGCCCTTGAACCATGGCGCGGGCGGCATGGGAACCTTGTCCGGCTCGGGTGCGGTGCGGTGATCGCTGTACTCGATCCGCAAGGGGATACCGGCGAGGTTGGGAGTGATCCACTCCTGGAACAGGATCCTGCAGTTGTCATGGAAGTAGAAGGTGTTGCGGTCCTCCTCGGTCTCGAAGGTCATATGCATGGCGATATCGACCGAGTGCTCGTCGGCGTGGTCGGGGTGGGCCGGGCCGATCGTCGCCGAGGCGATCGCCGGCACGCCCGCCACGAGCTAACGGATGTGGGTAACGAGCGTGGCGACGTCCTCCGGGGAGGGGAAGCCCCTCAGGGTCAGTCCCTCGAAGATGTGGTATACGACGTCTCCCCTCCCTGGGATTTGCAACCTGATGTACTTATGGAATAGATGCGAATATGTATCCGATCGCCCGAATGTTACGCGTCCATGACGGCGCGAGCCAGAGAATCCGAAGGCTTCTGAGCGGCGGTTGCCGGGTCGGTTCAGCGCAGGCCAAGTAGCTTCTCGGCGGTCTGGTGGGTGATCTGACGGCGGGTATCGGGTTCCAGCTCGAGCTGTGCGAACCACTCGCCGGCCTCGCGGTTGTCGGCGAAGGGATAGTCGACGGAGAAGATCAGGCGGTCGTCTCCGATGACCCGGCGTGCCAGCTCGAAGGGACCGTCGTGGAAGTACCCGCTGGTGGTGAACCAGAAATTGCTTCGGATGTAGCTGCTGATGGGTTTGTCGGGATGGTCGGTCAGGGGTGTCAGCACCTCGTCGAGGCGTGACATGTGGAAGGGAAGCCCCTCGCCGAGATGGCCGAGGATGAGCTTGAGGTTGGGCCAGCGGTCGAGCACGCCCGCGACGATCAGGCGTACCGCGTGCAGCGAGGTCTCGTAGTGCCAGCCGTAGCCGCCGTTGGCCAGCATCATGTTGACCGGCTTGCTGAAGCCGCTGTAGTAGCTGTCCATGACGGGCGCTGGTGCCGGTGCGGGATGCAGGTAGATCGGCACGTCGAGCCGGGCAGCCGTCTCCCAGATCGGGACGTAGTCGGGGTGGTCGAGAAAACGGCCGGCGACGGTGCCGCTGATCATGGCGCCGACGAAGCCGAGGTCTACGACCGCGCGTTCCAGTTCGGCGGCGGCATCGTCCGGCTCACTGGCCGGGAGCGCGGCGAAGGCGCCGAACCGGTCCGGGTGGCCCGTGACGACAGTGTGCAGGTCGTTGTTGAAGCCCTGGTACATCGGGATGACGGTCTCGGCCGGGAGGGCCCTGGGCTGGGCCGCCGGCACCGACAGTACCTGCAGGTCGATGCCGGCGGCATCCATGTCCGCGAGTCGCTGGTCGACGGTGGCGTCTATCTGTCGGCGGTGCTTGTCCGGCAGCCAGGAGGCGTCGAGGTGTTGCCGCTGCTGCGGCAGAATGTAGTGCTCTTCGATGGCGATGATGCGCATGATCGTGTGCCTTCGGGTCGGTGGTGACTGTCTGCCGACGGGTGGGATCCGGGCTGGGGAAGGACCCGGATCCCACCTGGGCGCCCTACCGTCCCCACGGATGGCGCCTCGCACCGGATCCGGCTGCCGTACGCCCCGGTGGCAGCGGCGGGCCCGGTACGTTCAGAGCGATCGGTCGGCCGCCGTTCCAGGTGCCGGGGTGAGCCAGATCCAAGTGGACATCGTCCGGAGCCCGGCCTTCCGGGTGGCCGTCGCGGCGACGAACGGATACCGCGTTGCGTTGCTCGCCGCGGTCGTCGGCCTGCTTATCGGTCGGCCGTCGCCGGTCTCCCCAGAGCCGCGTGCAGATGATCGAGCAGCCCGGTGAGATCCGCCGGGTCGGCGGCGGCACCGTACAGGTACAGGTCGGGACGGACCAGGACGGCGACGGCGCCGAGCCCGGCCAGCCAGGCGGCGTAGGCGCCGGTGGTGTCGACGACCTCGCCAGCTGTCGGCTCGGCCGCCAGCGCTACTACCTGCCAGCCGAGGTCGTCCAGCAACGCGGTGTCCTCCGGGCGGAGCCACTCGCGCAACCCCGGGTCGGCCATGAGCAGGACACCGCCGGGACCGACGACGTCGTCGAACAAGGCCGTCCGTCGGCCGTTGGTGACTGCGGCCTGGATGGACAGCAGGCCGCCGCCCGTGTCCTCGCGGTGGAACCCCGGTCCCAGGCGCGGCAGCGGGCGGGGCGGAGACTCGGCTCCCGCGGCCAGGTCGGCTTGCAGCGCGCGGTCGCGCTCGGCGGCGGCGACCGGGTCGGAGAGGCAGATGACCTCGCCCAGAGCCATCGACGCCGCGATGAAGTGCCGTACGTGCTCGGCGCGTTCGGGCCCGTAGCTGTCCAGAACGGTGTCGGCGGCTACGCGGCCGTCGAGGATCAGGTCCAGCCGCCAGGCGAGGGCCACGGCGTCGCGCATGCCCGAGCACATGCCTTGGCCGGCGAACGGCGGCATCAGATGGGCGGAATCCCCGGCCAGCAGCAGGCGGCCCCTGCGCCAGGTGTCGCACCAGCGGGCCTGGAAGGTATAGACGGCGTGGCGCTCCAGCTTGGCCTGTCCCGGACCGATGCCCCACGGCTCGAGCAGTCGCCACGCGACTGCTTCGTCGTTGAGTTCCTCGGCGGTCTCGGTCGGCAGGCGCATGAACTCGAAACGGCGGCGTCCCGGGCCGCCGGGGACCAGCGTCGTGGGCCGGACAGGGTCGCACAACTGCCAGGCCGGCGGGGAGAACACCGGCTCCTTGAGTGCTCCGTGCATCAGCAGGTCGATGACCAGCCAGTCGTGGAAGTAGCCGAGGTCTGTGGCTTCCGTTCCGATCCAGGAACGGACCACGCTGTTGGCGCCGTCGCAACCGACGACGTAGCGTGCGGAGACCGAACGCCGCTCGTCGGTGGCGGAGCGCAGTTCCAGACTGACGGCGTCCGGGCCATCGGTGTGGGCCACCGCCGTCCAACCGCGCAGCACCTCCACGGAGTCGAGCGCCTGGACCTGCGCGTCGAGGATGCTTTCGAGGCTAGGCTGGTGGAAGAAGTGGCTTACGTGCCACCCAGACGGACCCAGGCCGCGCCAGTCCAGCCGCAGCAGCGGCTGGCGGTCCGCGGCCCGCCACTCGTACAGGTCGTCGTACGCCTCGACTACGTCCGGTATCGAGTCGGGGGACACCCCGACCGACTGCAGGATCCGCCCGATCTCGTCATCGAAGTGCGCGGCCCGCGGCAGGGGATAGGCCTGCGGTTGGCGCTCGACGACCACGACCCGCCTGCCGGAACGGCCGAGCAGCAACGCCAGGAGCCGCCCCACGGGGCCGTAGCCCACCACGGCCACATCTGCGGTCAGGGGTGTTGTGTCCTTCACTCGCTCGTCAGGCATGAGGTTCCGTCCAAGGTCTCCAGCGGCATCTGGCGTGCGAGTTCAGCGGCTCGCGCATGTTCCTCCCCCACTGTCGGCGGCGCACGCAAAGGGCGGCGAAACCGGCTGCTCGCGAGGAGGAGTCGGGTTGGCCATGACTACTCGTCCGTCGACGTGACGAGAGTTTCGACCAGGTTTCGGCATTGCGCATACGTTTCTCGACACGCCCACGTCGCCGACTGAGTGGGCAGGCAACATCGCAGACGGGAGCCATTGATGCGTCGAGCTCACGACGACACCTATGACCGACTGACCGGACCGGCCGCCGGCCGCACAGTACTGCTCCGAGGAGCCGCGGTCCTGACCATGGACCCCGCGATCGGAGACTTCGGCCGAGCGGACGTCCTGATCCGCGGGTCGCATGTCGTCGACGTCGGACCTGATCTTTCGTACGCCCTCGCGGACCCGAGTGTCATCGCGGTCGATCTCTCCGGTCACGTGCTCGTCCCCGGTTTCCAGGACACACATCGGCACTGCTGGCAGAACCAGCTGCGTCGCCTCATCCCCGACTGCGACCACAACAGCGCCTACCTCGCGGTGATGAACAACTGGCTCGGGCCCATGTACACGCCCGAGGACGTCTACGTCGGGAACCTCGTCTCCGCACTCGGCTGTCTCGACGCCGGCATCACCACAGTCCTGGACTTCTCGCACAACCCGAGGACACCCGACCACTCCGACCAGGCGATCCGAGCACTCCAGGACACGGGTATCCGCGCCGTGCACACCACGTGCGGGGTCATGGGCGGCGAGTTCAGCACGACGTGGCCAGGAGATGCCGAGCGCCTTCGTGACACCTACTTCTCCTCCGACGACCAGCTCCTGACCCTCCGGATGGGCGCGATCGCCGGCGACTTCGCACGGCCCGAGATCGCCCTGGGGCCCCAGAGCGTGGAGTTCGCGCGGAACCTCGGGATCGGCTTCGCGTCCGACGGAGTGCTCGGCCCTGCGGCGTCCGACCGCGTCGAAGCGCTGGGCCGAGCCGGCCTCCTCGGCCCTGACGTGCTGCTCATCCACTGCCTCGATCTGTCCGACGACGCATGGCGCATGATCGCTGACAACGGCGTTGGAGTGTCCATTCCCACGACCTCGGATGCCACGATCGGCATCGCCGAAGCCGTACCGTCGATCCAGCGTGCCCTCGACTTCGGGATCCGCCCGAGCCTCAGCGTCGACGTCGAAGTGTGCCTGACCGGCGACATGTTCACCCAGATGCGCACCCTGATGAACATCCAGCGCATGACCGCGTTCGAGCGGCGCTACCGAGGTGACACCGGTTTCCCGGAGCCGTTGACGACCCGGGATGTGCTCGAGTTCGCGACGATCGGAGGCGCCCGGGCCATCGGACTGGACCGGACGACAGGATCCATCACCCCCGGCAAGAGGGCCGACCTGGTGGCCGTCGACGCACTCGACTGGAACACCCTCCCCCTCAACAACGCCTTCGGAACGGTCGTGACGGCGGCCGAGACCCGCAACGTCGACTTCGTCGTCGTCGACGGCGAGCTCAAGAAGTGGGGGGACGAACTCGTCGGGTGGGACCTCGCCTCGGTGCGAACCATGGTGGAGTCCAGCCGCGACGGCATCCTCGCTCGAGCCGACGTGGATCTCGACGTCCTCACTCAGCGTTTCGGCCTGGTCGAGCACTACAAGTAGGCCCACGCCGAGTGCGCGTCTCACGGGTGATTTCGCCTCGCTTTCCGCCCGCTTGCGCACCCTGAGCAAAACCCACTGAGAGGGCCAGACATGACGAACAAGGGCGCGTTCAGCCGCCATGCCATGTACCGCACCCACCTCGACGACTACGCGGAGACGTGGTCCGAGTACTTCCGCTTCAAACGGGAGAACGGCGTCCTCGAGGTCGCGATGCACACCGATGGTGGCGAAGCGAAGTGGGACCTGGAGCTCCACCGCGCGTTCATCCCGGCGTTCGCCGACATCCACCACGACCCGGACAACGAGGTGATCATCCTCACCGGGACCGGTGACGGCTTCCTGTCGACGTTCGACGAGGCCTCGTGGGACCGCAACGGATTCCGAGACCCGTTCGAGCACCGTCACGGTTACGACGTCTTCTACTTCGACCAGACGAAGGAGCCGTTCTCGCTCCTGAACCTGGAGATCCCGGTGATCGCGGCGATCAACGGCCCCCTGCTGATCCACGCCGAACTGGCGCTGCTCAACGACATCGTCATCGCGTCGGACCGCACGACGATCCGCGACACGCACTACACCGGGATGGGGATCGTCCCCGGTGACGGCGTCCACACTCTGTTCCGCGAACTGCTCGGCCACAACCGCGGCAAGTACTTCCTGCTGACTGGCGAGACACTCGACGCCAAGCAGAGCCTCGAGTTGGGCCTCGTGAGCGAGGTCGTCCCCCATGAGAAGCTGCTCGAACGAGCCTGGGAGATCGCCGAGACGGTCTTCATGGCGCGCAACAGGATCCAGCGCCGCGTCACCCGCTCGCTGCTCGTACAGCCGTGGCGTGAGCTCTTCACCAAGGAGCTGACGTTCGGTCAGGGCCTGGAGTCCTGGGCGTGCCACGACTACTGGCCGATGGCCAAGGAGGCCGACTTCGACATCGCCAACGTGAAGCAGGCGGACGCATGACACGCATCCACCACGCCAACATCCGGGTCGCCGACCCGCAGGCGAGCCTCGACTTCTACCGTGCGCTCGGGCTCGATGTCGTCGGTTGCATGCGGATGGAGGGCCTCTACACCCTGTACCTCGGGACACCGGGCGGAGAGGCGACCCTCGAGTTCTCCGTGAACGAGTCGAAGGACCCGAACTGGACGATCCAGGCAGGCAGCGGTCACCTTGCACTCGCTGTCGATGACCTCGACGCCGAGATCGCCAGGCTGGCGACGGTGGGGATTGAGCCGGAGGCACCGGCCTACCATCCCGGAGGCCGCCCCGACGTGTGGGTGGCGTTTTACCGCGACCCCGACGGGAACCGGGTCGAACTCCTCAACGGCACCTTTCCGCCGCCGCAGGACGAACTCCCGGAAGGCCTGACCTGACGTCGGACGCCGCGACACGAGAAACCTCATGTATCCGGTGAGCAGCGCTGCCAACAGCTGCTCAGAAGAGGTGATCGCGGAGTGCTCGGTTCATACTGCCTGGCTCACCGGTCAGGGAACGGCGCCGGCAATCTGACGCGCGTGAGCCGGTATCCGACCGACACGACGGACGCCGAGCGGGCAGAGGTTCGCCCGCTTGGCCCGTGGGGTCACCGCGTGACCGGACAGAAGCTCCAATGCGATCGCCAGTCGAATCGCCAGGTGATGTTCACCGTGAGATCAGCATCCGTAGGCTACGGCTGATGGGCAGGGCCGTTCACGCTACTCATGCTCCGCGCCCGAAGGCGGCGCACCGCAGCTGCAGGGCCTTGCCCGTCGACGTCCCTCGCTTGGCCTCCTGCACAGACGCTTCCTTCCACGACCTGCTCACCTTGGTCACCGCGTATCCAGCGAGGCGATGCTCCCGGTGTTCCTGGTACAGGATCGTGATGATCGCCGTTCATGGACGCCGACAACGGGCCTTGTGGTGCGCCAACTCCGGCGACCGCCGCCGAATCTGCGTCCTGCTCACCCCAGAGGGGCGGCGCCCCCTCTCCGCGCTCGTCCCGGTGCTGCAGACGGGCTGCACCACGGTACTTGCGCCGATCTCGGGCGTGGAGCGCTCTGAGCTGCACGACCTGTTGAGGAGAACAGCGGTGAGCCACGGCTGTGCGGTCGGCCACCAGGCCCAGACCTTCCGACTATGGGGGACGGGCCACGACTCGTTCTCTACAGATACGCCTTGGCGACCTCCTCGGCGCGGCCCCTGAACTCGTGAGCCGATCCGGAGAGCACAACTTGACCGCGACGTAGGAAGTAGGCGCGATCGGCGACGCTGAGGGCTGCCTGTGTGTGCTGCTCCACCAGGAGCACGCCGGCCCCGGCGTCGGCAGCGGCCCTGATCGCCTGCAGCAGACGGGTGACCACGATCGGCGCGAGGCCAAGGGAAAGCTCGTCCGCCATCAGTACCGACGGGCGGCTCGCGAGCGCGCGCCCGAGAGCGAGCATCTGCTGCTGGCCACCGGAGAGCAGACCGGCTTTACTGCCGAGCTTCTCGATCAGCTCCGGGAACAGCTCCAGGACGAAGTCCATGTCACCGCTTCCCACGCGAAGGTTCTCGGCGACCGTCAAGTCCATGAAGACGGAGCGCTCTTCCGGGACCAGCATCAGACCGTTACGTGCGCGCCAGTCCATCGGCTCTCGCGACAGCGGGTTGTCCTTCCAACTGATCTCGCCGCCAAGCGCCTTCAGGGCTCCGGACATCGCCAACAGCGAGGTCGTTTTGCCGGCGCCGTTGAGACCGAGCAGCGTCACGACCTCCCCGGCATGGACCTCGATGTCCAGGTCGCGCACAGCCGCCACCCGGCCGTAGCCCGCGGTGAGTGAGCGGACGTGCAGGAGCGGCTTCGACGTCGACGGGCGTGCGGAAGGCGTGGGACGCCCGTCCATCAGCGCAGTTCCCGCATACGTGGCGACGGGCTCGCCCGCCTCGCCGGCATCCAGGGTCTCCGCGTCTGTCTCCCCGACGTACGCGGCGATGACCTCCGCGGAAGAACGGACCTCGTCCGGAGTTCCTTCCGCGATCTTCTTGCCGAAGTTCAGGACCGCGATCCGATCGGACACGGAGAGCACCAGCTCGAGGTCGTGTTCGACGAGTAGCACGGCGATGCCCCATGTGCGCGCGAGCCTGCCGAGCAGTCGGCCGAGCTCTTCGCTTTCCGCGTCGTCCAAGCCAGCCGCAGGCTCGTCGAGCATAAGCACCGACGGGCGCGCGGCAGCCGCACGGGCGATCGCGAGCAGGCGACGCCGGCCGTGCGACAGTTGTTCCGGAACGCGATCGATGTCGTCGAGCAGGCCGAGTTCCTCCAGCGCGGTGATGGCCGCGGGCGACAGCGGGCGCTTGGGCGCCCACACCAGATCGCGAAGCCCGGTGAGCCACGTGTACGGCTCCGTCGCCAGGCGGAGATGGTCGGCGACCGTCAGCGTCTCGAACAACTCCAGCGATTGGAAGGAGCGCGTCAAGCCGGCCTTCGCGCGACGATGCGGGCTCCAGTCGTCGATCGTCTCCCCGTCCAGCGAGATCGTGCCGGCGCCGCAGGCCGTGAACCCGGAAGCCGCGTCCAGCAGCGTGGTCTTCCCGGCGCCGTTTGGACCGATCAGCCCGACGATCTCGCCCGGCGCGACCGTCAGTGAGACTTCGTCGACCGCATGCACGCCGCCGAAGCTCACGCGCATCCCCTCGATCCGCAATGTCCTTGGCTCCACCCGCTCGGTCATGCGCTCGGCGGGAAGCGCCATGGGGCGCCTGCGTTTCTCCAGGAGCGCTCGCGTAGGGGCGAGCAACGCCGCTCGCACGGGTGCGAGCCGGGCGGTCAGCCAATCGAACAGCTTGCCCCATCGCCGCGAGACGTCGAGCAGCAGGCCGTCGGGATTGAACATGACCGTCAGGACGAGCGCGACGCCGCTGGCGATGGGGACGATGTAGTTCGTGCCGAAAATGGGCTCGAGCAGCTGTGGCCCCACTCCGCCCGGCATGAAAATCCCAGTGACCATCGCTCCACCGATGAAGGCGACTCCGCCCAGGATCATGAACACCGCGAGGGAGATCGATGTCACGTGGCTGTAGCCCGTCATCAGGACGTTCGGCTGGCGGAAGGCGAGCAGGATCCCACCGATCGCGGCGATCGCGGCCGCGACGCCGAAGCCGTAGAACTTGACCGAAGCGACGTTGATTCCCAATGACGCCGCGGCACGCTCGTTGCTTCGCACAGCCAGCAATCGGCGCCCCGCGGTGCTGCGACGCAGATTCGTGACGGCCAGGCCGACGAGCGTGAGCACGATCAGGCACAGCAACATGTAGCGCCGGGGGTAGAAGACCGGGTCGAAGTCGATGCCCAGGAGGTGTGGCGAGGACACCGGCGTCCCCTCCGGGCCACCGGTGTAGTCGGGGTTGGTGAACACCAACTGCTGCACGATCACGGCGAACCCGAGGGTCGCGACCGCCAGGTTGAAGCCTCGTGTTCGCAGGGCCGGTATCGCGACGAGCATGCCGACACCGACACTGATCGCGACCGCCAGCAGCACGGCCAGGAAGAACGGCATGCCGCCACCGACGCTGACTCCGAAGATCGGAGAGCCGCTGTAGAGCCGCGCACAGGCGAACGCTCCAAGGCCCGCGATCGTGAATTGCGCCAGCGAAAGCTGGCCTCCGTACCCGGTCACCACGATCATCGACATGGCGATCACGCCGATCGCGATGCTGTAGGAGATCGCGATGACCCACTCGTCCTGGACGCCGCCGTAGTCCACGGGTCCCAGACCGGACCCGAGAACCGAAATCGCGAAGAACGCGAGCACGAGGATCGTGGGCCTCACGCGGCCGGTGCCGGCGTGCGGCGGGCGCTTGGTGATGAAACCGCGAATCGGAAGGCTGCGGCCCCTCACGAGGAGAATGCCGATGATCAGGAAGAACGGGATCGCGTCCGGCCATCCCGGCTGCTTGAACAGGCCCGGAAGCCAGGACGCCTGGCTCGAGATGATCGTCGTGACGACGCCGGTGGCCAGGGCCGCGAGCCAGGTGACCTGGAACGACGTGAAGCCGCCGACCAGCGCGGCTGCCAGCGCCGGTACGAGCAGCAGGTTGTACTGCCCCACCGTGAGGCCGGTGATGTTCGTGAACAGAATCCCGGCGAAGCCGGCGAGCGCCGCTCCGGCAGCCCAGTTGGCGGTGGCGATCAGGTGGGGGGAGCGCCCCAGAGCCGCGGCAGCGACCGGCTTCTCAGCAACGGCGCGCGTCGTCAGCCCGAACCGGGTGAACTTGTATATGGCCCAGCACGTCGCGCTGATGACTGCGCCGATGGCGAAGAGATAGAGGCGATCGACGCTGACGACGACGTTGGCACCGAAGACATGCGAAATCCAGCCCACCGTGTCCTGAGGCAGCGGAGGGGTGACGGAAACCTGATCGTCCTCGTAGATCGCGAGCAGCACACTGTTGAGCACCGTGAAGACGCCGAGAATCGCGCCCAGGCGCGCGAGCGGCGTGGCGTCGAGCATGAACCGCATCACGAGCTGGTAGGTCAGCGCGCCGATCACAGCCGACGCCGCGACACCGGCCAGGACTCCGACGACAACCGGCAAGCCGAGATCGACCGTTTCGTAGTAGGCGTAGGCGCCCGCGACGGCCATCGGGCCCAACGCGAAGTTGGGTACTCCGGAGCCGCGGTAGACGAGGACGATGCTCTGCGCCACAAGCGCGTAGATCGCTCCTACGCCGAGCCCCAATATTGCGAACTGCCAGAATTCAGCCACTGGTTTTTTCTCTCCGTCTGGGTCATACCGCCGGGACGTGAATCGCTCGCATCCCGGCGGATACGCGTCGGTACTCCAGTACGACTAGGCGAGCCTGGTGGTGGCTGCCGTCCGGCGGTTACTTCTCCTCGCCGACCGGGTCATGGAACAACTTGCCCTTGGTCAGCGCGGAGTACTTCCCGTCGCTGAGGACCGAGTAGGTCAGGAACGGGTTGAACGCACGGGTAATCTTCGGGTTGTTCACGGACTTGCCGGGCTTGGTCGTGGTCAGAGGAGGTGTGATGCCGCCCTGGTCGAATTCCGTCAAGTCGCTCATCGCCTTCAGAACAGACTTGTTGTCGACCGTGTTGAGCTTTTCCGCGACCCGCTCGAACGTCCACATCGCCAGCCAGGCGCCGAGCGAAAACTCGTCGCGGGGATACTTCTGGGCATACTTTGCAATATCCTGCCGGAACATTTTCATCGCAGGCAGGTCGGCAGTGATCGGCGCATACTGGCCGACGAAGATCATGCCATTGGCCAGGTCGCCAAGCGCCTTGATGGACTTGTCCTGCATGAACAGCGTCGCGGCGCCTATCTTGCCCTTGAAGCCCTGGGCGCGTAGCGCCCGGACGATGCTGGGGTTGGTCTGCGGGAACGCGACGACGGCGACGCCGTCCACTCCGTTGGCGATCGCCTTGGCCGCGTAGGGCGTGTAGTCGACGGTGTTGCCCGGTACATAGACGATCTGCCCGGGCTGCGCACCCGCTGCCTTGATCGCGGCGATGGCACCTGCCGTGCCCTCCGGGCTCTTGGTCTCGGCGGAGCCGACGACCGATATCTTTTTCGCGCCGGCGGCGGAGAGGGCGTTGGGTACGTAGGCGAAGGCCTCCTCATTGGCGAGCGGGAACGCCACTGGGCTCGAGCCGCCGGTAGAGGTGCTGACGTTGGCGCCGATGACCGGGATCTTCGCCTTGTTGAGGATGGCGTAGAGGCCGGCCTCGTCGGTCGGGGCAATGTTCGTGCGCACGATCGCCGCTACCTTCTCGGAAACGGCCTTCCGCCCGCAAATGGCGGCCTTGTTGGGGTCGGCGGCCGAGTTGCACTCGATCACCTCGACCTTGCGGCCATTGATCCCGCCGTTCGCGTTGATGGTCTTCGCGCGTGCCTCGATCGCCGCGGGGACGTTGGCCACGTTCCAGCCGATCACCGGAGCGTCGAAGGTGCCCAGCGTCATCACCTTGATCGGGCCTTTGCTCGCAGCGCCGGTCGAATTGTTGGAATCGCCGCAACCGGCCATTCCAACTCCGACGGCGACGGCGCAGATCATCAACAACAGGGGTGATCGTCTCGTCATCCCGAACTCTCCTTATTGCGAGCGGCTCCTCGAAGCGGCACTGAACGCCATCTCGCCGCCGAGCATCCTCGTTTTGCGTCTTGATGAGGTCATTGTCGGTATTTCGGCGCCGCCCCGGCGCACGTTGCGGAAGGCCGCGACCATCGCGTCGAAATTACCGTGGGCAATAGTTCACTAGCGCTCAAGGCTCGCAAAGATGTCCTTGCCTAAAGCACATCTGGAACGTCTTGATCGCCTTGTCGAGCGATGCAGTGCCTACCCCGGTTCACACGTACGGTGAGCTCTCCCAGCCTTCAAGGCTGTGAGGGCCTGCTCGACAGCTACTGGGATGCCGGCGTCGGCGCTCATGTTGGAGCCCAGGGACCTTGCTTGGTCGGCGGCAGTCACGATCGAATTGACCGCTTCCTCGCTGGCCTGGGCAGCGCGGCCGGTGACGACGACCAATGGCAAGAGCGATCTGTCCCTCGAGTCTCATGTTGCGAGCACAACTCCCATCAGAGTTCTTCGTACTTCACGTAGGCGTCTGCGCCGCACCCCTGCCTGCGCGGCACGGGTTCATCGTGATCACGCTGTGCATGTGGTGGGCTCAGGTCACCATGGCGGGTGTTCGAAGTCAGTGGGGGTGCTGCTCTCGTCGGTTCGTAGCGCAGCATGACCGTGGGCGCTGGCTCTCGCGGTTGCGGAAGCCGAAGGCGTTGCGGGCTTCGAGCTGGTTGTTGTTTTCGCTTACGGCGTTCGTGATCCAGATCCAGGTCGTGATGTACGTCGATGCCGTCCCACCAGGCGACAACCTCGGCAAGGGTGACGAGTTCGAGCAGGTGGACGTGTTGGCTATGCAGGCTCGTTGACCTGGCAGCCGGCGTAGATCTGCTGCCTGTTGGGAGCTCAGTGATGCAACTCAATGAAATGCGAGGCGAGTTGATCGGGGCCTAGGTCTTCTTTGTTGCTGCGTAGAGGGTTCGCGGGCGATGTGGATCGCGTCGCCCTTGCGGGCTCTGCGGCTTGACCATGGTCTGCCAATTTCGAAGATCCACCATGGCCGCTTCTGTCTCCGGCTTCCGCGACCCGTCAGGCTGGTTCCCACCAGGTCGGGCAACGAAGGGTGGAAAAGGTGGGCCTTGGATCAGGAGGTCTTATGTGTCACATAGCGGAACAGTAGCCCTTATTGTGCGACGCTTGTCTGGGGTTTTCAAGAGGCGTGCACGGTCCTTTGTGCTTGTTCGGTGCCGCCGTGATTGCGTTGTGACAGGGCTGCGGCGATCGGCGTTGAGGGTCAGCCGAAGTAGTTGAGGAGTGGGCGAATTCTTCGGTGCTGTAGCGGATCAGCCGCTCGACGAGTTGACCAGATCCCCCATTTCGGGAGTGGTCGGGCTTCTCGGTTTCCGGGGCGGGTTACTGACCGCAGTGGTCGGCTAGTTCGACGCCCGCATCACCGCGCTCCTGGGCCCACCTGAGCATGAATCAGGGTGGACTGGGGACACCATCTCCGGCATAGGCTGTGCAGCCGCCGACGTCATCATCGCCGAGACCGGCAGCGGCATGACCCGGTTCACCACCGTCGGACACCTCGCCTCCCGGATCGGGGCCTGCCCAGGCATGAACGCCTTCGTCGGCGTCAGGACACCCGGTCGGATCCGCTCTCCCCGACCTGGGAGACGACTACTTCATACGAACCCATCAACGCTCCCTGACCTGCACGGACTGCCCCCCATTAGTCGTGCCAGGGACAAGCTCAGCCCGAGACTTCGGCGGTCAGCGAATGCTCGGCCTGGACCTCGGGCGGATCCGGGTACGTCTCGAGGTCGAGCAGCGGCACCACCTCGTCCATGAGTAGACGGAACGACTTCTTCGCCTGCGCATGGCTGATCGGCGGTCCGCCAGGGCCCGGCAACATGGCGCAGCGGAAGCCAGGCACGACCTCGCTGTACGCCTTGATCTGCTCGGCGACGCTCTCGGGAGTGCCGAAGACGTGGGCGCGCTTGATGCCGCCTTCTCCCCAGAGTTGGCGCGGAGCGCCGATCGACTCGGCGGCGTCGTGGAACGGGCGTAGTTGCTCGTAGTAGGCCTCCGCCTCCGCCTCGGTCTCAACGACGTAGACCGCTTTGCTCGTGGCGAGGAAGCGCTCGCACTCCGCGATCCTCTCCGGGCTGTGACCGCTGGACCTGAGCGTGTCCCGGTAGAGCTGGACCTGCTTGCGGCTGTCATCGTCGAGGCCGACGAAGATGCCGAACATGACGGGAAGCCCGAGCTCGGCATTCCGGACGACCGTCGCGTCTGTCGTGGTACCACGGCCGAACAGCGGATGCGGCTTGCGAAACGGCGCAGGGGAGACGCGGTTGGTGAGTATGCCCTGGTCCCAGTCGGTGGAGACATCGAGAGGCGGGTCTGCCTCCGCGCGGGCCCAGACCTTCAGCATGACCTCCATCCGCTGATCCGTCATGTCGCTGACCTGGTCGCGGGTCATGCCGAATGGCTCGAGATCGCCGGGGCGCGAAAAGCCTGGCCCCATGCCGATGATGCACCGCCCGCGCGTCAGGACATCGAGGATGTTGCAGGACTCGACCATCCGCAGCGGATTGTGGAAGGGCGCGCACATGACCGCGATACCGATGTACGCCTGCGAGAGCTGAGGAGCCAGGTAGGAGCCGAACATGAAGGGGTCGGTGTAGGTGTTGTGCCCGCTGAAGTGATGCTCGGTGAGGAAGATCGCGGCCAAGCCGGCTTTATCGGCCTCCAACGCGTGTGCGATCGTCGTCTCGAACACTTCGAGATCGTTGTCAGGTCCCGAGCTGCCGGGGTTCAAGAACAGCGACAGATACATCTGCGTTCTCCATTCGGTGCGGTGCGGTGCGGTGCGGTGCGGTGCGGTGCGGTGCGGTGCAGCGGCGTGTATCGGGGTGGGGGAGGGTCACCCAGGACCGCTTGGTAGTGCTCCGGGGGCAGCGGCGACAGAGGCGCGAGCGCCCTCAGGCGGCGCAGACGCCTGGCAACCGGTCCGGCTCAGTGCCCTTCGACGGGGTCGCCGAAGCCTTCGTCGCCCGTGAACCATGGGGCAGGCGGCATAGGCACTTTGTCCGTCTCGGGGGCGGTGCGGTCATCGCTGAATTCGACTCGCAACGGCGTCCCGGCGAGATTGGGCACGACCCACTTCTGAAAAACGATCCTGCAGTTGTCGTGGAAGTAGAAGGTGTTGCGGGCTTCCTCGGTCTCGAAGGTCAAGTGCATGGCGATGTCGACGGAGTGCTCCTCGGCATGCGCGGGATGGGCCGGGCCGATCGTCGACGAGGCGATCGCGGGCACGCCCGCCACCAGCTCACGGACGTTGGCCACGATCGCGGCGAAGGCCTCCGGAGAGGTACCGGGCTTCAAGGTCAGCCCTTCGAAAAGGTGGTACATGATGTCTCCTCTTGTCGTCTCAATGTGATCAGTTGCGTTCTCGTCCAGCAGGGGCATCGCCCCTTGGAACGGCCAGATGTCGGCGACGCCACTGCCGTGTCCGCCGCTCCCGTCGCCTGGCTACAGCCCGAGGTCGGACAGGCGAGCCGGATGGTGTCGGCGGCCTCGATCGGGAATACTTCGGCGGGCGTACCCGTGGGGATCACGTCGCCGGGCAAAAGGGGCATCACCGTGGCACCCTTGACCGGTATCCGGCACGTGTGCAGCCGACCTGAAAGCCGATCAATTGGGCTTTAGCCGATCAATGTTGGGGCCTTCTCCGCCCGATGACATCGGCCTAAGCGCGCATGGCGGGTCACCTCGCCGCCTCCGATAGCGGCGGCTCAGGAGGCGGTGCGCAGCGGGGCCAGCGCGGCGGACCAGGCGATCAGCTGGTCGAGGGTTTCGGCCAGTTCGGCGGTCTGGTGCTCGCTCGGGGTGAAGTCGGTGTAGTTGGTGAAGTCGGTGTGCATACTGAGGGCAACCTGGGCGCCGACGTCGGCGACCTGCAGGTGGCTCAGGACGGGGCGCAGGGAGTCCACAGCGCAGACGCCGCCGTAGACGCCGTAGGAGACGAAGCCGGCTGCCTTGTTGTTCCACTCGGCGTAGAGACGGTCCAGGGCGTTCTTCAGGCTGCCCGGGGCGGAGTGGTTGTACTCGGGGGTGACGAAGAGGAAGCCGTCGTAGCCGGCGATGGTCTGGGCCCAGGAGCGGGTGTGCTCCTGGGTGTACTGGCCGCTGCGTGGTCCCACCGGCTCGTCCAGGGGAGGCAGGCCTACTTCGGCGAGATCGATCAGCCCAAAGCGGGCGTCGTCTCGCTGGCTGGCGTGCTTCATCACCCACTGGGCCACAGCCTCGCCGCGCCGGCCGGGGCGGGTGCTGGCCAGTATGACAGCAATGTTGATCATGGTGTGTACCTCTCTTGGATGCTGGGGTGAACAGACTCCGCCCGACTGTGCCGGGAGCGGCGAGGGTGAGTGCCGCCTCGGAGGGTTGGGGGGCGAGTTGGTGGTTCATGAACTGATCCCGCCGGCGCCGGTGCCCTGGATCCCCGTGTGGCCATCTGCGTGCTCATGGAGGGGGCGACGCGATCGTTGGCATCGCAGTGTCGGCAACCATGGTGTCGAGCGTCGACACTGGCATGGCGAGCAGCCCGCCGAGCCGAACCCGGCGGACGTTGCGGGTGACGGCGGGACATGCCGACGTGGATGGTGGAGCGGACACACGTACTCCTTGCAGTGGCGCGACACTGGGCCATGCGTAGGTTTCCGGCAGGTGTCGGAGTAGTTGCAGAACCAGCCTAGCCATTTTTTTTGTCACGCAAAGCTTTGTGTCAATAAAGTTTTTGTTGGCCCTACGATCGTCGGCATGGGACTACGCGAGACCAAGAAGCAGCAGACCCGGCAGGCGATCGCGGACGCCGCGCTCCCGCTCTTCCTGGAGTGCGGGTTCGACCAGGTGAGCGTTGCCGAGGTGGCACGTATCGTCGGCGTCTCCGGGCAGACGGTCTTCAACTACTTCCCGGCCAAGGAAGACCTGTTCTTCGACCGCCAGGCCGAGGCTGAGGACCAACTTGCCATGATCGTCCGTGATCGCGAGGAAGGCAGCTGCCCGGTCGAAGCCATTCGCGACTATGTCCTGGACCAGCTGGAACAGCGTTACTCGGAGACCTCGACCCTGCACGAGATGCTGCGGTTGTGGCGGGTCATCCAGCAAAGTCCCACTCTGCGCGCCCGCGAACGTGAGATGGCAGAGAACACGGAAATCGCCCTCGCCGCCGAGCTTCAGAAGGAGGGGTCAGTCCCTTCCCCGCTTCTGCTGGCCGGCGGCATCGCCGGAATCCACCGCGCCGTCCAACGCGAACTACGCCGACGCTTGCTGGCTGGCGAGCCCGGACCACCGCCGCCTTGCCGAGACCTCCCGGAGTTCACTCGCGCCGCCTTCGACACGCTCTGCCACGGCCTCCATCACGGCTGACAGGCAAGCCCAGCCACCTCACACAAACCGATGCGTACAGCCAGGTAGTGCAAGGCCTCCCGCTGGCTAATTCCGCAGGTCTCTCAGCAGCCGACGCGTCGACTCGCTCGGTTGTGCCGGGACTTCGGCCAGGGCGCGTTCGCAGTCCCGGAACAGGGCGAGGACCCGGTCACCGTCCCCGACGGCTGCGGCGATCTTCATCGCCAGACGCCACGCCCGTTCCCGGTACCGGTCGATTTCCAGCACCTCCCGGACGAGAATGTGGGCGACCCCCAACTGGTTCTCGGCGAAGGCCGCTTCGGAGGCGGCGAATCTGATGTCGAGCAGGAGGCCGTGCCATACCTCACGCTGCTCGACTGCCCACAGCGAGCGCGCTCCCGGTAGGAACTCGCCGGTCCCCACCGCGCTCAGCAGGCGGCGCGCAAGCTGGAGACGCAGGGGGCCGCTCACGTCGCGGAGCCGCCGATAGGCGGTCTGCGTCTCGACCAGATCACTGCTCAGCTCCCCGAAAGCCCACGTGACGCGCTCGGGACCGACATCGATGCACGCGACGTTCGGGAACAGGGTGCGGACCGCGTTGACCGCCATCCTCAGATACGCCTGGGCCGCCTTGTCGTTCTTGCTCTCGAACAGGGCGCCGATCAGGGCCGAGCGGGATGCGCTGCCCCCGTTGACCGCCAGATAGGAGAGCAGCTCGACTGCCTTGAGCAGCTTCAGCTCGTGGTAGCGCCCCCCGATCTCCAACCCCGCTGGTGCGACTTCTCGCACACGGATCAGCGACCTGTCCGGCACGTCGGATCTCATCTCTGCCTGCAGCAGCAAGCTGCGGCCGAGATCGTGCCAGGGACCGTCCGCGTCCACCTCGGCATCGAGCCGGCGCGAGAGTACGGCCGGGAACTCGGCCACCGCGCGACCGATCAGATGCATGGAGCCGATCTGCCGGGAGACGGCCAGCGCGAGATCCGCCGCCTTGTCCGCCTTCGTCTCGTTGCCGACGCGCCACTCCGCCTCGGAGAGGTAGACGGCCGCCGTAGGAAGAAAGAGCCGTCGGTCCCATGCGGTCATCAGCCGTACGGCCGCTCTGAGGCGCTCGACGGCCACGGCGTCACGATTCTCCTGCAGCGCGATGAGGCCCCGCCACAGCTCCAGCTGTTCCACCACGCGGACGCGCTGCAACGCCGTCGGCTCACGCTCGGCCGCCGTCAATGCCGCGGCCGCCTGGGCTGGGTCCTTCTGGAAACGCAGCGCGAGCATCGCTTCGGTGAGGAGAGCGAAGATTCGGAACAAAGGCGCGTCGGTACGCGCCAGTCTGTCCCGGCCCGCGATCAACACAGCCCAGGCGTCCTCGGGGCGCCGGCACTCGGCCAGCAGTTCGGCCTGCAGACGCGTCCCGGTCCAGCCGTGCGTCGACTCCGCGGCCAGACCGAGCGCGTCCTCGAGCCGACCGAGCCCGGTCAGCGCCCCGAGGCGGCTCAGCCGTACCGCTGTCATCGCGGACGGGCTGCCCCGCACCAACCGCTCGAAGCGTCCGTGTGCGAGGTCGACTCGCGCCAGAAGCCCGTCGATCTCGGTCCCCGAGTCCAGCGGTCTGTCGCGGTAGTGCGTCGGGTCGTCGACGAGCTCGACTCCGATGCAGAAACGGATGACGTCGATACGCGCATCCGACGGTGCTGTCGAGAGCAGTTGACGGGCGTCGTCGATCCGTCCGACGAGGAAGTAGCTCCATGCCATCACCCCGATCATGCGTGAGTCGATCGGGGCTCCCTCACCTGTCCCGGGGGACAGAAGCAGCAGACGATCGGCGGCACGCGCACCGGCTCCGTACTCCTCGCGATCCACGGCGACGAGCATCTCCGCCGCTGTCAGCACCGGCGATTCCTCGATGCGCCATCGACGGAACGAGCGAAGCCAGCGATCCGCGACGTCCAGGTCGAGGCGTCGGGTGACGTCGAGGATGACCGACTTCGCCACGTCCTCGGCCTGCGCGATGTCGCCAGCCAGGATGAACTCGTCGACGGCGTCTTCCCCTTGCCCTTCATGAAGCAAGAGCTCACCGTGTGCATGACGCAACGTCTGCTGGACGAAGTGTTCGAGCTCCAGGAACCGGCTGAGCAGGTAGTCCCTGAAGCGCGGATGCGCGCGCATCGACAGTTGTTGGCGGTCCAGTTCGACCGGCAGGTGCATACCGGCCAGCTCTGCGAGGAGGGTTCCGCCCTCCCCGAACCCCAGCCGTGCCGCTCGTGCCGGAGTGACCTCCTCGAGGATCGCTGTCGCGGTCAGGAACTCCTGCAGGCGCTGGGACATCGCAGCCATGATCTCGGTCGACAGATAGCTGTGGAGAGGATCGACCTCGCCCCCGGTGCCGTGGACGTGTTGCTCCGACGTCCACGATCCGAAGAGGATCCCCGCCGCCCATCCGCCCGTGGCCGCGACCGCCGCCTCGGCGTCCACCTCCCTCCGTGACAGTGATGCGAGCGCTGCACGCGCCTCGTTCACGGTGAAGGCGAGATCGCGCTCGGCGATCCTGCCTACCATGCCGGCCAACTCGGACTGCGCCAGCGACAGTTGCGTCTCCACCCGGGAGATCGCGACGACGGTCGCGCTGTCGGGCAGATGGCGGATGAAAGAACTCAGTACGGCCCGCGCGTTGGCGGAGGCGACGATCTTCTCCATCTCGTCGAGAACGATCACCAGCTCTCGGTGGCCGACTCCTTCCGCCAGGATCGCCGCGGCCTCGACGTGTCCGACGTCCGCCGCGAAAGCGGCTTCTACGGCCGGAGCGATCGAGGGATCAGCAGCTCGCAGT
Source organism: Streptomyces sp. NPDC047072 (assembly GCF_040643855.1). Taxonomy (NCBI): domain Bacteria; kingdom Bacillati; phylum Actinomycetota; class Actinomycetes; order Kitasatosporales; family Streptomycetaceae; genus Streptomyces; species Streptomyces sp. NPDC047072. The sequence goes on from NZ_JBEYVC010000012.1 coordinate 89,911, forward strand.
GCCGCTTCGAGGTAGACGAGGAGCCGACCGGCCGCGCGGTCCGAGACGTCGAGACGCAGCCAACTCATCGGCCGTTCGACCGACGCCAACGCCTGCGCCACGGCTGTTGTCTTGCCCGATCCGGCCGTAGCGGTGACCAGCAGCACCCGCCGCGAGGCCAGCAGGTCGCGGATCATCGCCCCGACACGTTCCCGCGGGCGGACGTCCGCACGCAGGCGAGGAGGCCGCAATCGCGCCCTGACGAGGCCGCGACGCTCGTCACTCACCACTCCGTCTCCGCATTTCTGAGCACGCCCACCTTTGATTTCGCACTGATTTCCGCAGTGAGCCATATCGTATGCAAATGGTGGCGAAATCCCAGTCGTCCGGCCCTGATGTCGATCCCCACACGTTTCACCGCGCCATGAATCGACTGCCGACCAGCTCTGCAGTCGTGTCCGGACTCGTCGGCGGGCGCCCGATCGGGATGCTGGTCGCAACCCTCATGCCGGTGTCGGCCACCCCACCCGTCGTGGCTTACTGTGCCGATCCCGAAGATCCCGCCACCGCGTCGCTGTCCACGTGCGCGGCGACAAGCCTCAGCGTCCTACCGCACTTCGCCCTCGCGACGTACAAGAGATTCACTCTGCCGATCGACGACCGCTTCCGTGGTGGCGACTGGCATGAATCCACCTGGGGAACACCAGTACTTGACGCGGCGGTCACTGTGCTCCAACTCTCCGCTCTGCAACAGGTGCCGGCAGGCGACCATGTTGTCGTCCTGTGCACAGTCCGAGAGGTCACCATCTGCGCTCCCACGGAGGCGCCCCTCACCTTGTTCGACGGCCGCGTCACCCGACTCGAGGCCGGCGAGCTCGCCCCCAGTGGTCGCTGGCGCCCGCACTTCAGCGGCTAGTGGGGCCGGGCCTCCGATTCGCCGTCCCTCACGCAGGCTGCCAGCAGGTCGAGCACGTGCTCGTACCGACGGCCGGTGGCGCGCGACATCCCGATCTCGCACGTCTTGTTGCTCGAGACGTAGGCATCGAAGTGCCGTGAGGTGACTTCAGCGGCCTCGGCCCGGGTTGCGCCCTCCGTGAGTTCCGGGTGCAGGAGTCCGCGGTCTCCCGCGAATCCGCAACACCCCGCGGAGAGAGGAACGACCGCCTCGTCGGCGCAGTGACGGGCGATCGCCAGGACGTCCTCCACGTTGTTCATGTGGACCGATGAGCATGTGGGATGGACCGCGACTGACCCGACGCGTCGGACGGACCCCAGCCGGGGCACGATGACCTCACGAGCGAAGGTCACCGAATCCAACACCGTCAGTGCTTCGAACCGCTCCCGGCGCTCGGCGTCGACATGACGCCCCAGCTCTCCCAGCGCATGCGAACAGCTTGACGCGTCGCATACCACCGGAAGCCGGCCCTGCTCCGATGCGCCCCAGAGGGAGTCGACGGTGTGCACCGCCATCTCGACATGTCCTGCGACGAAGCCCTTGGACTTCCACGGCGTTCCGCAACACAGGCCCCCGATTTTTTCCGGCGTCCGAAGCCGGATTCCCGTTACTCTGCACAGCTCCATGAAGGAACGCGTCGTGCCAGGTGCACCTCCATCACCGAAGATCGAGTTCACGCACGCGGGGAAGAAGACCGCGTCCGGCCGGGCCGAGGCGATCGGCCGCCGCAACGGTCCCGGCGAGGGAAGGGGGAGCGTGAGGTCGGGAATCCACTCATCGCCCCCGAATCTCCGCGCCGTCCGACTGGCACCACCGGCCACGTGTCGGGGAACGGCGGAGGCGGCGCCGAGGCTGCCGCGAGCGACGGTGACCGCCGCCCGGAAGTGCCGAGCGACGGCGACGCCCGTCCTTGCCGCCAGCGGACCCACGCGCCCGGCGCGCAAGCCCTTCATGACCTCTCCGGTGTCGATGTGCACGGGACAGGCGGTCACGCACAATGAATCGGCGGCGCAGCTGTCGACCGCATCGACAGCGAACGCAGACCTCAGCAGCTCGGCCTCGTCCGGATCGGCGCGGTCGATCTCGCGCAGCAGCGCGATGCGCTGTCGAGGCGTGGTGCTGGTCTCGCGGGATGGGCACACGGTCTCGCAGTATCCGCACTCGACGCACGCGTCGACCTTTGGATCGACCGTCGGGACGATCTTCAGGTGCTCGAGGTGAGCGCGGGGGCCGACGCCCACCAGAACTCCGGGATTCAGCACGCCCGTGGGGTCTGTCGCCGCCTTGACCTGCAGCATGACGTCGTACAACTCGTCACCGAACTGCCGCGCGACGTACGGCGCCATCATCCGACCCGTCCCGTGCTCGGCCTTGAGGGTGCCTCTTTGCCCCAGGACGAGGTCGACCAAGTCCTCGGTGAACGCCTCATAGCGGTGCAGCTGCTCGGGATCGCCGAGGGCCGGGTTGATCATGAAGTGCAGGTTGCCGTCCTTGGCGTGGCCGAAGACCACCGCGTCGTCGTGACCGTATGCGTTGAGCAGCCGCGACAGTTGCTGCGTCGTCTCGGCCAAGGCGGGCATCGGGACCGCGACGTCTTCGAGAAGCGCCGTCGTGCCGGGCGGCCGGGCACCGGCGACCGCGGTGTACAGGCCTTTGCGCAGCTTCCACATGCGTGCGCGCGCCGCGGCGTCGCTGACAAACGTCGCCGGGTGGTGCAGCCGGAGCCGTTCCAACACTGGCGCGGTGCCGGCAAGCTGTTCGGCCAGTTCGGCTTCGTCGTCGGCCTGCAGCTCGACGAGCAGTGCCGTGTGGTCGGCGACGGCCAGACCTCCGAGCACCGAGTCGACTTCCGGCTGTCGCTGTGCGACGCGAAGGGACGTGGCGTCCAGGAGTTCCAGCGTCCTGGCGCGTGCCTCGATCAGAGCGGGCAGCGCGTCGATCGCGTCGGCGATCGAGTCGAAGACCAGAAAGCTCGTCGCGGCGTGCGGCAGGACAGGAACGGTGCGGAACGTGGCGCTCGCGACGAACCCCAGGGTTCCCTCCGAGCCGACCATCAGGTGTTCGAGGATCTTGACCGGCGACGTGAAGCGGGTGAACGCGTTGACTGAGTAGCCCATCGTGTTCTTCATCGAGTACTGGTGCTCAATGCGGGCGACGGAATCCGGGTTGCTCCGTACCCGGTTGCGCAGGTGGGCCAACCGCCGGTACAGCGTGGGCTCCGTGGCCCGCAGCCGCTCGTCGGCGTCGTGGGCGCCGGTGTCGATCGTCGTTCCGCTTGGCAGTACGACAACCAGGGATTCGAGGGTCTCGAACGAGTTCAGTTCGGTCCCGCACTGCATGCCCGAGGAGTTGTTGGCGATCACTCCACCGACGGTGCACGCGATCTCGCTGGCCGGATCGGGGCCGAGCCTGCGACGGTACGGCGCGAGGTGTGCGTTGACCGACCGGATCGTCGCTCCTGGTTCGACGCGTACGCGCGCCCCGCCGTCGAGCACGTCGATGCGGCGGAAGTGCTGACGCGTGTCGACGATGACCCCGTCGGTGCTCGCCTGCCCCGAGAGACTGGTTCCCCCGGATCGGAACGTCACCGTGACACCCGCCCTGACGCACCAGGAGAGGACGGCCGCCACCTCCTCCGTCCTGCGCGGTACGACGACGGAGGCCGGCGTGAGCCGGTAGTGCGAGGCATCGTGGGCCAGGGCGAGCCGGTCGAACAGTCGGCCCCTGACGCGGTCGGATCCCAGCAGCGAGCTCAGCTGGTCGTTCAGCGTGGCCGTCATGTGAGGAAGTGGTGCTCGGCCGTGTGTCCGTCCTGGGTCCGTGTTCGCGCCCGAGGACGGGTCCCGGTGCTGCTGGGTTGACCCAGGCGGTTGCGCGTCATCCCCAGCCCTTCGATGCTCAGCTCGATGTCGTCGCCGGGCGACAGGTCACGATCGAGCTCGATCGACGATCCGCCGTTGCAGGTGCCGCTGCCGAGCAGGGTCCCCGCAGGCAGTCGCTCCCCCTGCGAAGCCCAGGAGACGATCTCGGCGACGGACCAGACCATCCGGTCGGTGGTGGTCTCGCACCAGACGTCACCGTTGACCCGGACGCGCATCCCGAGCCGCTCGGAGGACAACTCGTCGAGCGAGACGACCATCGGTCCGGCGACACAGGCGAAGTGCTTGCCCTTGGAAGGCCCCAGACCGCCTGTCATCTCGCGTGCCTGGATATCACGTGCGCTGACGTCGTTCAGGATCGTCAGACCGAGCACATGACCGAGCGCCTGGTCCGGACTGACGTCGGACGTCGTGCGCCCCAGGACGATCCCGAGTTCGAGTTCGTAGTCCAGGCGCTCGGAGTACGACGGCCAAGGGATCTCGTCGAAGGGCCCTATGAACGAACGCGGATCGCCCGCGTAGCAGACGGGCAGTTCGTACATGACTTCCGGGACGGGCTTTCCCTGCCACTCGTAGCCGAACCTGAAGTGCTCCTCGAAGACCATGAAGTCGCGGTAGCTCGCGGGGTCAGCGGCGTTGCCGTAGGTGAGCGCGCCCTCCCAGGCGCAGTGACCTTCGGCGTCCGCCACCGCACGATCGACGAGGTCGAGGAAGACGTCGCCTCCCTGAAGCGCCTGCGACAGGCTGCCGGGCACGCAAGCGGCCGCGAGGTCGTTCGCGCGCTCCTCGTTCGCGCCTCGATGGACGAGCTCGTCGCGGGCCCAGGCCCGAAGGTCGATCCACGGCCCCGTTCCCTCGGCCACGAGCAGACGGTGGCCGGTCCAGCCGAAGTTATCGACACGTGCGCGCGCAAACTTCACGGTTCGTTCCTCTCTCGGCGCGCATTCGGGAAGTTTCAGTCTCTGCGACCGGCTATGCGCGCTCGTCACGCCTGTTCGCCGCAGCCCTCATGCTCCGACGGGCAAGCAAAGAGATGCGAAACCCGAGGCGGCGGCGTTCGCCGGGTGCCGTGTCGCAGCCATCGCGGCAACTAGGAGCAGGTCGCCGCCCTAGGCCTACTGGGCCTCGGTGCGGGGTGCGGTGAAGGAGCCCTCGTCTTCAAGATCGGGCGCTGGCGTCCGATGCCGGCGCGCCGGGTGTTCATCCCGAACAAGGGGACGGCGACAGCCTTGCCATGTGGCGGATTAGGTATCACAATCAGGGGCGCTGTTCCGCATTATGCAACATGGCGAGGATGGGGAGTTAACCTGAACCGGCTGCTGGTCGACCTGCATCACGGAGGCGAAGCAAGCTGAGGGGAACCCACCCATCTGTTGGGCTTCCCGGCAATGAGCTTCTGGATCGCCGGGAGGTCAGTGCGCATGACGCGCGATTCGAGACCTTCACCCGGATAGCGCGTGCGACCTCTTCCGTTCCGGGAGATGGCGACGCCGATGTCTCGTGCGTGCTCGCCGGCGATTACGGACGGCAACGCACCGGATTCGACCCTTCAGTGCTCGCAAACGGACATGAGCCCCATTGAAGCGGTCAACGGCACATGAGTTACGAGAGGAACCCTATGCAGCAAGCAGATCGGCGGCCGCGGAACGGCGACCTGTTCGACGCCGTCTTCGTCGGAAGCGGGATCAACGGCCTCGTCGGGGCGGCAACGCTGGCCAAGCGCGGTTGGCGGGTTGCTGTGCTCGAGCGTGCGGAGCATCTTGGCGGCGCAATGTGCACCGTCGACACGAAGGGTGGCTTCCGGACCGAGCTGATGTCCTGCTTCCACCTTCAGTTTCTCGGCTCCCCCGCATACCAGTATCTGAGTGCAGACCTCGAGCGCCATGGTCTGCGATATGCCAATACCGACGAGCCGTTCGCTGTGGTGACTGATGACGGACGCTCGCTCCTGATGACTACTGACCACGCGCGCAATATCGAGCGGCTGGAGCGGCTTCAGCCCGGGCAAGGAAAGGCGTGGGACGCCGCGATCGGCGCTCTGTTCGCCGGAGCCGAGGATCTGCTCGGCATACGCAACCTCCACCCGCTTTCGCCGGCGGGACTTCGTTGGATGTGGGGTGTCTACCGGCGGCGCGGCGGCGCGGGGACGCGGGCACTGCTCGCCGAGATGCTGATGTCGGCCCGTACCTGGCTGGGCGAGACCTTCGAAGAACCGCTCATCCACGCTCTCCTCGCGCCGTGGGCCCTCCACGGGGCCTCAAGCCCTGACGAACTCGGCTCTGCCGTAACCGTCCGCGCGGTTGCGGCGTTCTGTGAGGCCATGGGGCAACCCGTGCCGGTCGGCGGTGGCAGAGCCGTCGCCGCTGCGCTGGCCGCAATCATCGAGGAGCACGGCGGTGTGTGCCTGACCGGCGTCGACGTGGACCGCGTCATCGTTCAGCAGGGCAAGGCGGTGGGTGTGGCGGCCGGCGATCGCGTGTTCGACGCGCGACGCGCCGTCGCTTGCTCGGTGACCGCGGCTCAACTCTACGAGCTCCTGCTGGATGGCGTCAGTGTCCCCAACGAGCTTCGTGCCTCGGCCCGCAAGGTTCGGCCCGGCCCGGCTGTCTTTCAGATGGCCTACTCACTCGACCGACCGTTGCGCTGGGCGGTGGACGACGACCTCAGTCGCACGGCCGTGGTTAACATCACCGGTGGACTGGACGCCGTGTCGCGTGCAGCCAATGAGGGGCGCCGCGGCTTGCTGCCTGCGGAGTCGACTATCTGTTGCGGGCAGCCGATGGCCCTCGACGACACCCGGGGTCCGGTAGGTGGTTCCCAGCTGTGGATACAGGTGCTGGATCTGCCATCCGTCCCGATCGGTGACGCGGTGGGCGAGATAGCGGTCACCGACGGTTGGACCGTCGACGTGCGAGAAGCGTATGCGGACCGGATCCAGCGTCGGCTCGCCCGCCATCTTCCCGGGCTTGAGGACAGCATCATCGAGCGCATCGCTGTGTCGCCCGCAGATCTGGAAGTGGCCAATATCAACCTGGTAGGCGGCAGTTGCACGTCCGGCGCTCCCGACCTCGATCAAATGCTGGTTCTGCGGCCTTCGCCGTACGCGCTCGCGCCGCGGACCCCGGTCAAGCGGCTCTACCACATCGGCGCGAGCACGCATCCCGGAGCCAGCCTGGCAGCGGGATCGGGCTTCCTGCTGGCCAAGAAGCTCGCCAAGATCAGGAGAGCGTAGTAGGAGGCGGAAAGCGACCGCGCAGGTCACGTGGGCCACAGGCACCGCAGGGGCCGACATCGGCGACCGTGTCTGACAATGGCCGGACCTGGAGCTCCGCATGCGCGCGGTCAGGTGATCGTGGACACCGGCAGTGGGCTGTGGCTGTTCCACTCCGTTAAGGAGGATGCCGCGCGGACCTGTAGGAAGAGCTATGGCCGGCATCCGTTCGTGACTCTCGTTGACCACGGATGCGGCGGCCCCGGAGGGCCGGTCGTAAGGCTGCCGCAGCGGGGCACAGCCGGCAGCGACACCGTCGCCGACCACACAAAGATGGCCCGCCTGGCGCTGGCTCAACTGCCGAGGGGAAGTTCCGGCGCGGCCGGCGCATGCTGATCCGCACCGACTCTGCCGGTGAGATGCACACGTTCCAGACTGGCTCGCCGCGCGCGGGTGGCGCTGCCTACGCGGTACGCATGACCGTTATCGAGCAGATCTATCAGGTGGCGCTGAACGTCCCCGGCTGAGCGTGGACGCCGACCGGTCGACTCGGCGCCCATCCGAAGTGACAGCTGGGGCGCGGCGACCACAGGAAACGGCACAGCACGAAACCGAAGAAGGGCTGTCAGGCCCTCGCGGGTAATCAATATTAGAGAGCATACGGAGTGATCCCATTGGGCGGGACGCTCACGCGATCGGCGCATCAGCAAGGCAAGGAGCGCTTGACGCTGACCGTTGCCGCCCCTAACTTTTGATCCGTATACTCCCTAAGTTCCATCCGTAGATCGATTGGATGAGGAGGGCAGCCTGTGAGCAGCCCCGTGATCGACCCGAGGCGGACCGACGAGACCTTCGAGGTACTGCGCCAGCTCGAGGACCGCCTCCTGTGGCTGTCTACGGCGATGGTTCACCACGCCAACCGGGAGCGGCCGAATCCGTCCGGACTGAAGGTCGGGGGCCACCAGGCGTCGTCGGCCTCGATGGTGTCGATCATGACCGCACTGTGGTTCCGGCATCTGCGGCCGGAGGACCGGGTGTCGGTGAAGCCGCACGCTTCGCCGGTGCTGCATGCGATCAATTACCTGCTCGGTCGGCTCGACGTGTCGTATCTGCCACGGCTGCGGGAGTTCGGCGGACTACAGAGTTATCCGAGCCGGGCCAAGGATCCGGACCCGGTGGACTACTCGACCGGATCCGTAGGGATCGGCGCGACCGCCCCGATCTGGGGAGCGGTGTCCCGCCGGTATGTGCAGGCCATGGGAGGGGATGCGGGCAGGGGACGTCAGTACTCGCTGCTGGGTGACGCGGAGCTGGACGAGGGCGCTGTCTGGGAAGCGGTGCTGGACCCGGCGGTCGGTCAGCTGGGCGAAGTGGTTTGGGTCGTCGACCTGAACCGGCAGTCGCTGGACCGGGTCGTGCCGGACATCGCGGCCGGCAAGCTGCAGGGCATGTTCGCCGCCGCGGGCTGGCAGGTCATCACGGTCAAGTACGGACGGCTGCTCCAGGAGTTGTTCGCCCGGCCCGGTGGCCCCGAGCTGCGGCAGCGGATCGAGGAGATGACCAACCCCGAGTATCAGCGGCTGTTGCGCCTCGACGCGAGGGAACTGCGGCAGCGGCTGCCCGGAGTCGGACCCGGCGCTGATCGGATCGCTGAGCTGGTGGGCCAGGTGGACGACCAGAGCCTCGTCGACGCGATCGCGAACCTCGGCGGCCATGATCTCGCGGCGTTGGACGAGGCGTTCGACTCGATCAGTGACGACCGGCCGACAGTCGTCTTCGCGTACACCATCAAGGGGTACGGCCTGGCGACCAGAGGGCATCCGCAGAACCACTCGGCGCTGCTGAGCCCGGAGCAGCTGGGGGAACTGGCCATCCGTCTCGGAGCCGATCCCGCCGATCCCTGGCGGAGGTTCGCCGCGGACAGCCCGGCCCGCTCCTTGTGCGTGCGGACTGCCCAGCGGCTGCACCGGCAGGAGCCGATACCGCGGAAGACTCCGGCCATGCCGGACGACTTCGGGCGAACGCCCTCAGGAGCGTCGAGCACCCAGGCCTCGCTGGGCCGGGTGCTCCTGGACCTGACCCGGGAGGCCCCGGAGGCGGCGCGGCGGGTGGTGACGGTCAGCCCGGACGTCAGCTCGACGACCAACCTGGGCGGCTGGGTGAACAAGGTGGGTGTCTGGTCGCCCGACGAACGACGAGACTGGTTCGCCGACGACCCCGAGACGATCCTGCACTGGCGCGAGAAGCCGAGCGGACAGCACATCGAACTCGGGATCGCCGAAACCAACCTGGTGGGGCTCCTGGGCGAACTCGGCGCGACCTGGAGCCGGTGGGGCGAGCCGCTGCTGCCGATCGGCGTGCTCTATGACCCGTTCGTGGAGCGCGCGTTGGAGCCGTGGTCCTTCGGTACCTACGCCGGCGGCCAGTCGATTCTGATCGGCACTCCCTCAGGTGTGTCCCTGGCCTCCGAAGGCGGCGCGCACCAGTCCGTCAAGACACCCTCGATCGGACTTGAGCAGCCGGGGTGCACCAGCTACGAACCGGCGTTCGCGATCGACGCCGAGTGGACCCTGCTCGCCGCGCTGGCGCAGCTCGGCAGGCCTGACGGCGGCTCGGCCTATTTCCGTCTGTCGACCCGGCCGGTCGACCAGGGGCTGGCCGCGGTGCCCTCCGACCCGGCCGCCCGGGAACGCCGCCGGCGGCACGTCGTGGCGGGTGCCTACCAGTTGCGCCGCGTCCAGGAGCCGAGCGTCACGATCGCGGCGATGGGGGCGGTGGTGCCCGAAGCCGTTGCAGCGGCGGCCCGCCTCGGTCAGGCGGGGATCGCCGCCGACTTGATCTGTGTGACCAGCCCCGACCTGCTGTACCGGGCGGTACGCGCCCGCCAGGGCCATGAGCAGGCCGAGTCGTGGATCCTGGACCAGGTGTTTCCCGCGGCACGGGCGACGCCTCTGGTGACTGTCCTCGACGGGCACCCGCACACATTGTCCTTTCTGGCCACCATCAACCAGGTCCGCACCACGGCCTTGGGCGTCACCCGGTTCGGTCAGTCAGGGTGTATCGAGGACGTGTATCGCCTTCACGGGCTGGACGCCGACAGCATTGTCCGTGCCGCCCTCGACCTGACCGATTGATCTGCCGGGCTGAGAAAGCACGCGTACCATCGGGGGCGATCGTGAGGGGGACATGGTGGCCGTCGGCAGGTCCGGGCAGGTGGCGGCTGAGAGCCTGCCCGTCCTCGCGAGCACCCCGGGGCACCTCATCCGTCGCACTCAGCAGTTGCATGCCGTGTTGTGGCAGCAACACGTACCGCAGAACCTGACGTCGATGCAGTACGGCGTCCTGCTCGTCCTCGGGCAGCAGCCCGGGATCGACCAGCGGACCGTGGCCGAACTCATGTCGCTGGACAAGACCACCGCGGCGGGAGTCCTTCGCAGGCTCGAAGGCCGAGGACTGGTCGTACGGGACCGTGACCCGGGGGACGGCCGACGTATGCTCGCCCGTCTGACCGAACCGGGCGAGGCCATCCTGGTGCGGGCGGCGCCAGCCGTGCTCGACGTACAGGACCGGTTGCTGCAGCCGCTGTCCTTCGATGAGGGTGAGGCCTTGCTGCGGCTGCTTCGGCTGGTCGTCTACCGCGGGGAACCGCCCAGCACCACGGCGTCCATTCCACAGAACGCCGCAGTGTCCGGGTGGCCGTTGCGGTTGCCGGCCCTACGACTGCACACGACACCCGGTCACCTGATCCGTCGCGCACAGCAACTCCACACCACGCTGTGGAGCGAACGTGTGTCGGCCGAGTTGACCTCCGTGCAATACAGCGTACTGCTCGTCCTGCAGAGCGAGTCGCCCATCGACCAGCGTATGTTGGGCAGGCACGCCTCGCTGGACAAGTCCAGCGGCGGCGACGTCATCGCCCGGCTGGAGAGCCGGGAACTCATCGCCCGCACCCGCGACGCGATCGACGGCCGCCGGAACCTTCTGACGCTGTCCGCCGCAGGACGTGAGCAGCTCTACCAGCACGCCCGGGCTGTATTCGACGTACAGAGCGAACTGGTGCGGCCGTTGCTCGATGCTCAGCGCGGAGAGTTCGTACACCTGATGAAGCAGTTGATTGCCGACGCGGCCCTGTAGGTCAGGGGATGAACGGGTCCCTGAGGGAGCGGCGTCGCATCAAGGTCGGACGACAGTGGTCGCAGCCTCAGGTGCGGCAGGCTCGGTGGATGAGGGTGCGAACCGGCGGGGGAGCAGCGCGATGACGGAGGCCCCCAGGACGGCGGGAATCATGAAGGCGTAGAAGCCCGCGCGGGGGGAGTCGAACGCGCCGGTGACGGCGGAGAGGTAGGTCGGACCCACCATTGCACCGACGCGGCCAACGCCGAGCCCCACACCCAGTCCGGTGCTGCGCAGGTGTGGCGGATAGAAGGCGGTCATACAGGCCGCGACCATGTTCTGGCAGCCCAGCGAGCCAAGGCCGGCAAGCGCCGACACCACGAGCAGTAGCGGGCGTGGCTGCGGTGTGCTGAGCACGAGCAGTGCGACGGCAGCGAGGAGGAACGTCCCCAACGTCACGATCCGCAGATGGCCCCGGTCGGCGATCGGCGCGAGGACCAGGCCTCCGACGACGGCGCCCATGGTGAAGGTCATGAGGAAGTCCAGCGACGAGCCGAGGTCGTACCCTGCCTTCACCATCACCGTGGGCAGCCACGAGCTGGTGCTGTAGACCAGGGCCATGCTCATGAAGGTGGCGCCCCAGAACAGCGTGCTGGTACGTCTGAACTGGGGGGTGAGCAGCTGGGTCACGTGGTTGCGCCGGGCCGCGGCGAGGGCCGGTTCATGAGGCGGGGGAGCGGCGGGCACCAGCCGCCAGATCAGCGGGACGATGACGACGGGCACTGCACCAGGCAGGAACAGCCACTGGAAGTGCACGTCGGGCAGAAGCAGCCTGCCAAGAAGTGATGAAGCGATGCCGCCGATTCCGAGGGCCCCCAACGCCACCATGAGGTGCAGCGTCCTGCGATGCGGTGGTGCGCTGTCGGTGACGAAGGCGCCCACGAGCGGAGCCAGCGCACCGATACCGATCCCGGTGCAGAACCGCACGACGGCGAAGAACCCCAGCCCGGGCGCGAGCGCGGCTCCCAGCATCGACGCCGAGACCCAGATGACCGCGACGGCCATCGGTACGCGTCGTCCCCAGCGGTCGCCGGCCCAGCCCGCGAGGGCCGAGCCAAACGGCATGCCGACGGCGGTGACGCTGCCGAGTAGCCCGACAGTTGAGGTGGTCGCACCCCAGGGCTTGTAGTCCACGAGGCTGGGCCCCACGGTGCCCAGGGTGAAGAGGTCGTAGCCGTCCACCAGGAGAATGAGACAGGCGAGGCCGAGAACGCCGGCCTGCCGGCGCCATGCGGGGATTGCTGTCGTCGAACTCAACGGGCGCACTCCTTGACGGAAATGGGGGGTGATCCGACGGAGGCAGAGAGATGGCCGCTTTCGAGCCGTACGGCTCGGCGAGACTCACCGGCATGCCGATGCCGACTAGCGCGGGTGACGGATGCTGGATGGTCACCGCGAATCTTCTGCGTCGCAGGGAGCCTGGACACAGGCGATGGCCGACGAGACAGACATCCTGCCGACGGTGCTGAGTGGACGAGAGCGGCGTCCAGCTCAGTCACCGCGACTGCGGCGCTCGCACGGCCGGTGAAACGGAACTCTTAGATGAGTTCATCATGGCGAGCCAGGGCTGTGCGCCGCGGCCCAGGTTCGGCCGATCGCGCTCTACGTCTGATCGGTGACAAAGACGTTCTCGGTGGCGACCACGGAGAAGCTGGCTTCGGGATCCACGTAGTCGGCGTGCCGACGTCTCATCTCGGAGTGGAAACGGGAGAGTTCGTCGGGCGAGGACACCCAGGTCTCGACGATGCCGTCGTACTCCCGGCCGGTCGAGGCCTCAGCGCCGCCGCTTTCCGCGTAGACGGCAGTGTCCGTGCCGATGTGGTTGTGGACGCGTCGTGACGCTGCCGCGCGGAACTCTGCCAGGTCGGCGAGCAGCACGCCTTCCCGGGCGAGCCAGTCGGAGAAGTCGGCGGGGCTGACGTCGGAACGTCGCTTGAGGAAGTCGAATACGCGGTACTGCCCCGCACCGGATTCCGAGAAGATCACCTTCTCGTCCATTTCCACGGCAACGGGAGGGGTGTCCAGGAATTGGCGCGCCATGTATTCCTCGTCCGGACCGATGACAGCCTTGTACTCCTCGTCCTCGAGGGCCTCGCGGAACAGTGCCGCGTCGTCGCAGGTGTGCTCGACGACCAGGGCCACCTCCGTGGGACGGTTGTACAGGAGCTGCGCCGGCAGCGTTGCGGGCTGGGCGACCCGACTGATGATGAAGCGCCGGAAGACGCCCTTGAACGGGCGGTGACTCATGACGGTCTGGGCGTGGTTGTTGATCGCGTAGTCCTGCATCTCGACAAAGCGATCCTGGTTTCCGACGGATACGACGATGTAATCCTTGAACACGTGCCAATCCCTTCGATCCGATGTGTGCGGTCCGTGCGCGTGGCCCGGGTGCCGTGGACGCGATGTCCCTTCCGAGATAGGCCAGTCACGGCCGGGGCGACCTCAGGGGGCTCGGTTCCGTCACTCGTCCTTCCAGCCGTACGCGGACAGGTCGATCTCCGGGTGTACGGCGCCGCACTTGCCGCAGGTGCGACCCTCGAGGTCGGCGTTGAACCGCGCGCAGGCGTCGGCGTAGAAGCCGGAGGCGGGGAGCTCGTTGGAGTGTTCCCACTCGTGCCTCTGGAGTTCGACCTCGCAGCCGAGGCAGTACCAGACCGCACCCACCAGCCCGGCGTCTAGGGGCATGTAGCGCAGGCAGACGCCCTCCTCACTGGGGGTCATCTGGTGTGGGGTGCCCGCGGGGACGTAGGCCAGGTCACCGACCCCCATGCGGAACGTGTTGACGGAGCTGTCCCGCAGGGCGATCTGCGAGGCGCCGCTCAGCTGGGTGATCACCGTGTCCTTGGAACAGATCAGGTGGAAGGGCTGGGGAAGCCAGTTCCGCGACAGGTACAGCTGCGGGTCGACGGCCTCCTGCAGGACGGCGGCGTCCTCGTAGTTGCCGACCTCCTGGCCGGCCTTGAAAGCGTGCAGCATGCGACGACGGTTCACGACAGGCCCTCCTTGACCAGCTCGCGGTAGGCGTTGTTGACGACGTCGGTCTGCTCGACCTGCCGCACCCATCCCCATTCCGCGGCGGGGAAGAGGGTGTTGACGTGCCCGCACTCGGCGCAGGTACGACCCTCCTCACTGTTGCGCAGTTCCAGGAACTCCATGGACCCGGCGGTGGTGGGGAACTGGCGGACACGGTCGTCGGCGGCGCCGAACCGGGTGGGGTCGTGACCCTCGGCTCCGTGCGGGGTGGCGTCGTAGTCGACCCTGACCAGCTCGGCCTTGCACTCCTGGCAGCGGGCCATCACCGTTTCGTGCTGGTCCCCGGACTCCGCCTGGTGCTGGGTGATCGTCATGACGCCGAAGGCCTCGGGGTCCTTCTCGTCGCGCAGGAACGAGTTGACCCCGTGCAACGGCTGGGTGGCGAAGATCTGTCCCGAGGACAGCAGTGACTTGTGGGAGCCGTAGACGACCACGACCTCGGCGACGGAGTTGCCGTGGAAGAAGTGGCCGTACTCCTTGTCCGGACCGCCTGACAACACGGCGCCGCAGGGCACGATCGAGCCGGCGTCGTCGTAGGGGAACAGCGCCATCAGCTGGTTGGCCGCGTTTGCCATCCGCTCGAAGACGTTGACCTTGAGCGGTTCACGCGAGGGGTCCGGGGGTGGGATGCGATTCATGGTGACCTCCTAGGAATGTGTTGCGGAGACGAACAGAGCCAGGCTGGCGACTGCCACCACCGCACGGGCGATGTGCAGCCGTGCCCATCGGGCATGCAGAGATGCGGCGTCCGGTGGCGGAGTGCCCTCCGGGAGCCGGCGGAACTTGGTGTTGATGGGTTCGAGGAGAACGATCGAGACGACGACGATCAGCGCGACCGTGCCGAGGGCGGTCCATGCCAGTGTCCGGGCGTCGCCGTCGTGCCGCAGGGCGTAGACAACGCCCAGAACGATGACGACGACCGCGAGGATCGGCATGGCTGGATCCATCCGATGCAACGACCGTCGGAAGTCGACGGCGCGGGACACCGGGTCTAGGCGGCGCCAGACCGGGATCCGTTCCCAGGCGGTTGTCGTGATGCCGCCGGTCCAGAGCCCGCTGAGTACGACCAGGACGATCCCTAGCATGTCGTCTCCAGAGAATGTAGCGCGATGCAGAACAGTGAACCGAATGGTGCGACATGTTGCAAGAGGGTGAACGCGACCGAACGTCCTGTGGCGTGCAGGTCGGAGAGTGCGCGCAGGGGGCGCGCCTGCAACGGGGCGGGATGCTCGGTGCGCTAGGCGGGTCCTCGGTCGGCAGAACGCTCGAGCCTGGCCCGTCGGAAGTGTGCCTCTACGGTGCCCGTACGGCCTTGTGCATGGAAGGACCTTCACTGTGAGGTGTCTGAAGGTGGTCATGCGGGATCCCTCGATGGTGGCCGCCTGGGGGCGCGCTCACCGCCGATTGAGATCAGGTCTATTCACCATGATGATTATGGTGATGTTGCACCCTGGTTTCATTAGGCGTCAAGAGGTGGGAAGCTATTCGTCATGATGAATCGCAGGTGTCGGGGCGATTCCGACACGAAAGGGGGGCGACCGTGGCAGCGCGGGACGAGGGTGCGTGGCATGAGGGGCGTGCCAGAGGCATGGATCCTCCGGCGCTGCGGCGATCAGAATGGGGCCAGGACGGGGCGAAGTCCCGGGCGGAGATGGCCGCCGACATGGTGACGGAGCTTGCCGCCCGCGTCGCCGCCGGAACTCGTCTGGGCACGAAGGACGAACTGCGAGCCCGGTGCGGAGTCTCGGTGGGCACCTTCAACGAGACGCTCCGGCTGCTGCAGACGAGGGGCGTCGTCACGGTGCAACGAGGGCCGGGGGGCGGTCTGTTCGCCGCGCAGCAGACACCGATGGCAAGGCTCGCCCAGTCCGTTCTGGCGCTTGATTCCGCGCAGGACGACGTGACCGAGGCGCTGCGCATCCGTAACGCCTTGGAGCCGCTGCTGTGGCAGGACGCGCTGTGGCACGGTTCGCCGGCCGACATCAAGGATCTGCGTGCCCTGCTTGCGCGGATGGAGGAGGCCGCAGGCGCGGAGGACGCCGAGCAGTTCGTCCGAGCGAACTGGCATCTTCACGCACGAGTGGCCGACATCACGCCGAGCGCGCTGCTGCGCTCCCTGTACGTCAACCTGCTGGACCTCGTCGAGCGCCATGCGCAGGCAGTCCTCCCCCAGGACGGCGTTCCCCTGGGGCCGTACCTGCGCGACCGGTACGGGCTTCACGTGGACCTGGTTGACGCTCTCGAAAATCGGGACGAGAAATCCGTAGCCTGGCTTCTGAGGCAGCACGACACGGCGCGTGCAGGGGAAGTGGGGTAAGCGGCCGCTACTCCTGAGGCGTCTTGTATAAGAAGACGTGTGTCCTGTCTTATCGACTGAGACGTTCCAGACCACTCGGCTGCCAGACGACCGCACCTCTGAAAGTACCTGGTCACATCGTGGAATTTACTCTCGTCGCTGCTGTCGGCGTCATCAGCATCGTGGCCGTGGCCGCCTTCTCCCAGAAGCTGGGGGTGGCGGCACCGCTGAGTCTGGTCGTGGTGGGGATCGGCCTGAGCTACGTGCCTGGCGTACCGCATCCTGAGCTGGATCCGGAGTGGGTTCTGGCCGGGGTGCTGCCCCCCCTGCTGTATTCCGGCGCCGTCAACATGCCGATCGTCGACTTCCGCCGCAACCTCAAACCGATCACCGGTCTGGCCGTGGTGCTCGTGGCGGCCAGCACGCTGGGGTCCGGCTGGCTCTTTCACACTCTTCTGCCCGACATCAGCTGGCCCGCCGCTTTCGCCCTGGGCGCCGTCGTCAGTCCCACGGACGCTGTCGCCGCCACATCGGTCGGGCGGCGCCTGGGCCTGCCGCACCGGCTGCTGACGGTGCTCGAGGGGGAGGGACTGGTCAATGACGCCTCCGCGCTGGTGCTCCTGCGCTCCGCGTTGGCCGCCGTCGCCGGAACGGTGTCGTTGTGGGGCATCGCCGGCGAATTCGTGTACGCGGTGGCTGTAGCAGTGGTGGTGGGGCTGGTCGTGGGGCAGGTCAATGTGCGGGTGCGCGGTCGCCTGAGTGACCCAGTCCTCAACACGGCCGTCTCCTTCGTCATCCCCTTCGTCGCCTTCGTGCCGGCCGAGGAGTTCCATGCCTCGGGCGTGCTGGCCGTCGTTGTGGCGGGGTTGGTCACCGGACACCAGGCACCACGGTTCCTGCGGGCACAGGACCGGCTGACCGAAGCCACCAATTGGCGCACTATGGCCTTCTTGCTGGAGAACGCCGTGTTCCTGCTCATGGGTCTGGGCCTCAAGACCTTGGTCGATGAGGTTCAGCGCGAACATCTAGACGTGGGACGGGCCGTGGTCGTCGGACTGGCGGCCTCCGCACTGGTCATCGCCGTACGGATGGTGTTCACGGCCCCGTTGATCGCCGCACTGCACGGCGACACGCGCCGCGCGGCCCGGGTCAAGCCCCGTCTGGCTCACATCCAGGCCCGGCTGGACGGAGGCCACACGGGGCCCGAAGTCGATGACCGCGCCGGGACGTCCCGGCGCCGGGGTTCGGGGCCACGCCTGGACACCGAGCAGAAGAAGCAGCGGTTCGCGCTCCGGATCACCAGGATCGCGGCGGACGTGGAGTTCCATCTGAACCAGGCGCTGGACTGGCGCGGCGGTGTGGTGCTGGCCTGGGCCGGCATGCGCGGTGTGATCACCGTGGCCGCGGCCCAGACGCTTCCCGAGGACACTCCCGACCGGCCCCTGCTGATCCTGATCGCCTTCGTGGTGGCCGCCACCACGCTGCTGCTGCAGGGACTGTCGCTGCCGGTGGTCATCCGGAAGGTGAAAATCCCCGCCGATGACCCGCAACAGTTGCGCGACGACGTCGAGCAACTCCTGGGCGAACTCGCCCTCGCAGCCCGGGACGTGCTCGACGATCGGCTTCTGCACCGGGCCGACGGGAAGGACTACGACCCGCAGATCCTCGAGCAGGTCCGTGCCGACTCCCGCATCCCCTCCAACGCCGCGCAGATCCCAAGAGCACCCCACGAGGAGGCGGATCTGCAGGAGCAGTACCTCGAGTTGCGGCTGAGGGTGCTGGCCGCCGAGAGCCAACGGCTGCTGGCAGTGCGTGAAAAGGGGACGTACAGCTCCTCGGCGCTGAGCCGGGCCCAGCACGGCCTCGACATCGAATCCTCCCGCCTGCAGCAGCTCGCCACCGCCGACACGCCTGACTGACATCGCGTCCCGGGCTCAGTCGGGTTGTACGAGTCGGGTCTCGTACGCCAAGACCACCGCCTGGACGCGGTCTCGCAGGTCCAGCTTGAACAGGATGCGGCTGACGTGTGTCTTGACCGCCGCCTCGGCCAGGCGGAGAGTCTCGGCGATCTCTGCGTTGGACAAGCTGCGGCCCACCTGGGTGAGGACCTCGCGCTCGCGCACAGTGATGCGCTCCAGCCGCTCGTCCTCGCGCACACCGACGTCGGACTTGATGGGGAGCTGGTGGGCGAAGTTCTCCAGCAGGAGCCGGGTGATGCGGGGCGCGACGACCGCGTCGCCGACGGCCACGCTGCGGATCGCGGTCAGGAGTTCCGCGGGCATCGCGTTCTTCAGCAGGAAGCCGGAGGCTCCCGCGAACCGGGCTGTGCTCGAAGCGACAGACCGTGGAGCGACGTTCCGGGGACCTTTTCTGCATCCGCGGGCTGAGTGGCGTACATCCGTCGGTGTAGGTCCCGACGGCCCCGCCCGCGGGGTGCGGGCCGCCTACAAGTCGGGCCAGCCCAGGCGCAGGTGGACGAAGGCGGCCTCCAGGGAGGCCCGGGGGTCGTCGTCCGCACCGATGAGGTCGGGCAGTTCGAGAACGTAGCGGGCCAGTGAGCGCACCCCCGGATCTCGCGGATCACGTCCGCTCTCGTCGGCGACGGCCTGAACCAGGGCGTCCTGGCAGCCGATCCACAGCGTGCGGGCGTACGCGCGCAACGCCGGGGTGTTGATGATCAGGTCTGCCTTCGTGCGCTGCTCGGCATTCATGCCCTCGATGAAGGGGCCACGTCGGGCGAGGTAGCCATGCACCGCGTCGAGGATGGAGGTGCCCTCGGGGCGCTCTCGCACTGCCGCCTCCAGGTCCGCTCGCCGAGCGCTGCCGTCGTCGAAGATGAGCGCGTCCTTCCCGGCGGGGAAGTGCGCGAAAACCGTCGCGACGGCAGTGTCGGCCTCGGCAGCCACCTCGGCGATCGTGACCTTGTCATAGCCGCGTTCGGCGAAGAGCCTCAACGCCGCATCCGACAGAGCCTGGCGCGTCGCCGCCTTCTTTCGTTCACGTCGTCCTAGTTCCTGCGTCACCATGGCCACCATGCTACCGGTTACAGAATGACTCTGATTTCGATCCAGTTGCATTCTCAGAATGATTCTGGTTTCTTGAGGCTGGGACCTTCCCACCTGACATACGCCCTCGGGGATCTCGTGATCTTCCGCCCATGAAGCGTGTGACTCAGATCCGCCCTGGTAGGAGCGCCATGACCACCACACAACAGACTCGGAGCAGTGCGTCCGCGGCTGGGTCGATCTCCAGGCTGGCCTGCTGGCTGATCCTGGGGCTCGTGCTGCTGGCCGATGCCCTGGACCTGATCGACTCGACGGTCACGAACATCGCCGCGCCGACGATCGTGGGCGACATCGGGGGCGGTGAGGGTCTGATCAAATGGCTCGGCTCGTCCTACGCCCTCGCCATGGGCATCCTGCTCGTCATCGGCGGACGGCTCGGTGACAGATACGGGCAACGCCGCATGTTCCTCACCGGCATGGCCGGCTTCACCGTGGCCTCGGCGGTCGCGGGGCTGTCTCCGGACCCGGCGGTGCTGATCGTTGCGCGCGTCGTACAGGGCCTCTTCGGCGCGATGCTCATCCCGCAGGGCATGGCCATCATGACCAAGACCTTCCCGCGCGACCTGCTGAAGAAGGCGTTCAACATCTTCGGTCCGCTGCTCGGCGTGGCCACCGTGGGCGGTCCGCTCCTGGCCGGCTTCATCATCGACGCGGACATCGCCGGGCTCGGATGGCGGCCCATCTTCCTGGTCAACATCGTGCTCGGCGTCGTCGGCGTGGCGGTCGCCCTCAAGCTCCTTCCCCGTGACGGCGCCGACCCGTCCGCCACGGTCGACGGCGTCGGTGCGGGACTGCTGGCCGTGACCATGTTCGGGTTGATGTTCGGTCTGATCGAGGGCTCCACCTACGGCTGGGAAGCCGTGCCGATCGCCTCTCTGCTCATGGGAGTGATCTTCCTGGTGCTGTTCGGCCGCAGGCAGGCCACTGCGGACGCGCCGTTGATCAAGCCGAGCCTGCTGAAGAACAAGGGATTCAGCTCCGGCATGATCGTCGGTCTGCTGTTCTTCGCTGTCACCGCTGGCATCACCTATGTGTTCTCCCTGTTCATACAGGGGGCGCTGGGGGAGACGCCGGGCCACACCGCAGTGGGCCTCCTGCCGCTGACGTTCGGCATCATCGCCGGCTCCGGCCTGTGCATCGCCCTCGGCGGCAAGCTCGGCCGCAAGCTGATCGCCGTCGGCATGGTCGTCACCATGCTCGGCGCGGGCCTGCTGCTTGCCCTGCTCTCCGCAAAGGGCATAGACGTGACCCTGTGGCAGCTCGCCCTTCCCGTCTTCGTCACCGGCGTGGGTATGGGCTGCTGCTACGGCCTCATCATCGACATCGCCCTCGGTGATATCGACCCCGCCGAAGCGGGCAGTGCCTCAGGCACTCTGACCTCCGTGCAACAGCTGGCCAGCGGCATCGGCTCGGCCGTCGTGACCACCGTCTACCTGCATGCGGGCGCACCCGTCCATGCGATCAAGGTCGCTCTGATCGTGGTCCTCGCGGTCACTGCCTTCTGCCTCCCGGCGGTGAAGCTGCTGCCGCGCAACACGGCCACGGAGAGCGCGGGAGAAGCGGGCGGTCAGTGACCGGAGGCGGTCGCGCCGGTCGTTGCCCTTGCTCGTAGAAGGCAGGTTGACGGGATCCGCATTCTCGGCCCGGTCTCAGGCCGCTCGGAGGTCCGAGCCGGTGTTCACCTGAGCCGGGCCGCACGGCTCAGCTCGAGCCGTCGCTCCAACCGTGTGCGAGCAGGTCGAAAATCTCCGCCAGAGCCTGTTGGGGATTCTCGCGTCCCTGGACCAGATTGCCGCTCTCCATGACGAAGCGGGCCAGCGCGGCGGCGCGGACGTCACCTGCGGGAGCGCCGATGGCTTCGCTAATGGCGGTGGCCAGCGCCGTCTCGTGCCGCCGCCACATCCGGTGCAGGTACTCCTGCAGGGATGGTGTCTCGTCCACCAGCTTGAAGAGCGCGGTGAACTCCGTGGTGTCATCGCGGAACGCGATGCGGGTGCGCATGAGATGGCCCTGGAGCGCGTCGAGGATCGACTGGCCGGGCGCCCGGTCGTGAACGGCGGCGATCAAGGCCGCTTCCCGGCCCTCGTCCTCGTCGAAGATGAGCGCCTCTTTGGTCGGGAAGTGCTTGAACAGCGTGGTCACAGCCACGTCCGCCTCCTCGGCCACCTCTCTGACGCCCACGTTGTCGAAGCCGCGCTCGGTGAAAAGTCGCACCGCAGCCTCTGACAGCGCCTTGCGGGTCTGGGCCTTCTTGCGCTCCCGACGCCCCAGCGTTTCGGTCACGCCCCTCGTCTCGGCCATGTCTGTCGTCTCGGTCATGCCTGCCACTGTAAACCCGTAAGGCGATCGGATAAATAAGGCTAGCGGTTGTACTTTTACATCTGGTTGTGTTTCCCTGGACGGCACAGGAGCGGGCGTTGTTGCGACCGCTCCCACCACGCCTCCTCCTCCGCGAAAGGCATGATCAGCCATGTCGACGGCTCCAACTGCGCCCTCGTCGGCCGAACCGTCCGCAAGTCCCAACCGCATCCGCTTCACGATGCTCGGCGTCATGCTGGCGATGCTGCTGGCGATGCTCGACAACGCCATCGTCGGCACCTCCATGACGACGATCGTCGGCGACCTCGGCGGCCTGTCCCACATCTCCTGGGTCGTCACCGCCTACGCCCTGGCCACCGCCGCATCCACCCCCGTGTGGGGAAAGCTCGGCGACCTCTTCGGCCGCAAACACCTCTTCCTCGCCTCGATCGGCGTCTTCCTGCTCGGCTCGGTGCTGTCCGGGGCCTCGCAGTCAATGACCCAGTTGATCGGCTTCCGGGCGATCCAGGGCCTGGGCGCCGGCGGCATCTCGGCCCTCGCGATCACGCTCATCGGTGCTCTGGTGTCGCCGCGTGAGCGGGGCCGCTACCAGGGCATGACGGCCGCGGTCATGGCCATCGGCACCATCGGGGGCCCCCTGGTCGGCGGCTTCGTGGCCGACCACATCGGCTGGCGCTGGGCTTTCTACATCAACATTCCGCTCGGACTGCTGGCCCTGGTCTGGTGCACGGTCATGCTGAAGTTGCCCGCCATCCGCAGCAAGGCCCGTATCGACTGGCTGGGCATTGTTCTGATGACCACCACGATTACCGCGATTGTGCTGGCTGCCACGTGGGCGGGCACCCAGTACGCCTGGGGCTCGTGGCAGATCCTGTCGCTGTTCGCCCTCACGGCAGTGGCTCTGGCCGGCTTCATCGCCTCGCAGAAGCGGGCCTCCGAGCCCCTGCTCCCGCTGCGCGTGTTCAGCGAACGCAACTTCGTTCTGAGCGTTGTCATGATCTTCGCGGCCGGTGTCGTCATGTTCGGCGCCACGCTCTACCTGCCGCTGTTCCAGCAGAGCGTGCAGGGTGCCTCGGCCACCAACTCCGGCTTGCTGCTGATGCCGATGATGATCCCCGTCGCCCTGGTCTCGAACATCGCCGGCAAGTACATGTCCCGCACCGGCAAGTACAAGATCTTCCCCATTCTGGGCGGCGCCCTCCTCACCGTCGGCACCGGCCTGCTCGCCACCATGGACACCGACACCTCGCGCCTCGTCGCCGGGATCTACATGGCGCTGGTCGGCATCGGCCTGGGCTTCATGCTGCAGATGACCACGACCATCGCGCAGAACAGCGTAGAGATGCGGGACATGGGTGCGGCATCCGCGGGCGTCATGCTGTTCCGTACCGTGGGCGGTTCCCTGGGTACCGCCGTCTTCGGCTCCCTGTTCACCCATGCCACGGCCAGCCACGTGCCCGTCTCCACCAGCTCCGGGGAATCCACGCAGATCAGCGCCTCCGCCCTGGCCAAGTTGCCTGCCCAGGTCAAGGACGCCTACCTCGACGCTGTCGCCACCGGTACCCAGCACATCTTCCTGCTCGCCGCGTGCCTGTGCGCCGCCGCCTTCGTGGCTGCGCTCTTCGTCAAGGAGATCCCGCTCCGTGGCAAGCCCGTGGCTCCGAAGCCGGTCGCCGAACAGGCCTCGGCTCCTCGGTCCGCCTGATCCCGAACCCTGCGTCACCTGAACGGAGTAGCGCCATGCACCCCACCACCCCCCGCATCGCCATTGTCGGGGGTGGCCTCGGTGGCCTCACGCTCGCCCGCGTGCTGCAGGTCAACGGAATCGAGGCCACCCTTTACGAGGCCGACATAAACCGCCACATCCGCCTTGGTCAGGGCGGAACACTCGACATGCATGCGGAGTCCGGACAGCACGCGCTGCATGAGGCGGGCCTGGATGCCGAATTTCGTGCAGCAGCCCGCCCCGAGGGCCAGGACATGAAGCTGTTCGACAAGCACGGCACGCTGTTGAGTGAACAGGCCACCGATGAAGACGACATGGACCGGCCCGAGATCGACCGCGGTGTCCTACGCGACATCCTGTTGGATTCGGTCAACCCCGACTCGATCCAGTGGGGCAAGTACCTCAAGGACGCCTCTCCCCTCACAGGCGGACAGCATGCACTGCACTTTGCCGACGGGACCGCCACCACTTGTGATCTGCTGGTCGGAGCAGACGGAGCCTGGTCCCACGTCCGCCCGCTGGTGACTGCCGCCGAGCCTGATCACAGTGGCGTCAACTTCGTCGAGCTCAGCATCACGGACGTGGACCGCACCCACCCAGCCATCGCCGAACTCGTCGGCCGCGGCAGTCTCTACGCGCTGGGCGACAACAAGGGCATCATGACGCAGCGCAACGGCGATGGTCGGATACGAACCTACGTCGCCTTTCGTGCGCGCGAGGACTGGCTGACCATGTACGGGATCCCTTTCGATCGCCCGGACGTGGCGCGCACCGTGATCTTGGGGTACTTCAGCGACTGGGCGCCAGAGCTGACCGACCTCATCCGCTACTGCGACGACACGATGCTGCCCCGCCCGATCATGCAGCTTCCCGTCGGGCTGACCTGGGCGAGCAAGCCGGGTGTCACCCTGATCGGCGACGCAGCCCACCTGATGTCGCCCTTCGCCGGCGCCGGCGCCAACCTCGCGATGCGGGACGCTGTCGAGCTTGCCCAGGCCGTCACTGAGAACCCCGGCAACCTGCCGGCGGCGATCGAAACGTACGAGAAGGCGCTGCACGCGTACGTGCTGCCGGTGGCCGAGATCGCTTCCCACCATCTTGACCTCATGATTTCCCCCGATGGCGACAAGCAAATGCTGGCTCTGCTCAAGCAGTTCGATGCCATGGCCGCTCAGGGGAGCGGCGGCGACCGGTAAACCGTCGCTTCCGATCCTGGCCCTTGATGGCCCACGCGGGGTCAGGTCCGCGGATGACTGCGGCCCGTGTAATTACCGAACTCGTGATCGAAAGGTACTCAGGCGAACATGGCATCCCTTGAGGCGGAGACAGACGGACGTGGTACCGGATATGCGGTGACCACAGCCGCATTCGCCTTTCTCGTACTGCGGCTGTTCGCCGTATCCGACTACAACTGGCACACCGCTTTCGCGGTTCTCCACACCCTCGATCTGAAGGACAGCATCGGCCTTGTGCTGGGCACCGTGATGGCTGACTCGCTCGCCTCCGTGGTGTTCCTCACGCTCCTCGTGCCAGTCGCCGTCCTCAGGCTGGTGATGGAATGGCGGGTGGCGGGCAAGTCCCGGGAAAGGGCGCTCGCCGAGGGGCAGCAGCCCGAGAGGCCGGACCTGGCAGGCGCGCTGCTGTTGCTGATCGCGGTTGTAGCCGTCATCGCCTATATCGCGACGTTCCACAGCTGGTGGCTGTTGTGGCTCATGTTCGGAGTCGGCGGGCTGATCTTCGGGATCGTGTTCAGCGTCCAGGCCGGCGGAGGGTTGAAACGAGTGGCCCTCTGGACGACTCGGCATCTTGTCGCACTGGTGGGCGGGGCGATGCTGCTCGGTGCGGCGACGATCAGCACCCCCTGGGCCCCGATGGAGCGAATCGAGTTGCGGGACGGGAGGAAGCTGCAGGGCTATGTCATGCAGGCCGAACCCGGCTTCCTCAAGGTGCTCACCGAGCACGAGCGCAAGCTCCTCATCCTGACGGATCAAGACGTCAGGTCGAGGGAGGAGATCACGGGGCACTGAAGGCGCGCTGGTTGCCCGCCCTGCAGCCTCCTCGTATGGCGACGCTCGCGCTGACTTGCCTGCATATCTGCGGCCGCCCTCCGGCGGACATGTCCGAGACCGCCCTCCACCTGTGTCTTTCTCATGGGCCATCTCTGGGGTGAAGGAAGCAACGTGGCGTGGCGCACAACCGCAACAACACCATTGGCGCATCAGTTACACTTTTAGAGCGAAGACACTAGACGATCAGTTACGCCTAAGGGTGACGAGGAGGCGCCGCCTCTGGCGCAGCCGGGACCAGCCCGCGGCTCAGGGCAGCCCCGAGAACTGTCCGCAAGGGCGCATGACGACGAAAAACCCTTCGTTGCGACACATCGAAGCCAACTGCCATTCCTGTTGCCGATCACGATTGGAAGTACCTCTCCCGTGGCTACCTTCCTTTACCGACTAGGGCGTTTCTCCTTCCGGAAACGCCGACTCGTCGCCCTGCTCTGGGTGGCCATCCTCGCCGCTTGCGCCTTCGCGGCGGCCAAGGCTCCGGCAGCGCCGGACGACGACCTCGTCCTGCCGGGAACGGAGTCACAGAAGGCCTTCGACCTGCTTGACCAGCGCTTCCCCGGCTCCAGCTCCGACGGAGCCGAAGCACGCATCGTGTTCGTCGCCCCTGACGGACAGAAGATCACCGCGAGCGCCAACAAGGCGGCTGTCGAGAAGATCGTCAACGAAGTCGCGGACGGCAGCCAGGTCAAGAGCGCCATCGACCCCTTCACGACGCCCGACGCGGTGAGCAAGGACGGCACGACCGCCTACGCCACCGTCACCTACAAGGAGAAGAGTGCCGACCTCACGGACGGCACCAAGAACACCCTGGAGGACACACTCCAGGACGGGAAGGCTGCCGGGCTCACCGTCAACATCGGCGGCTCCGCACTTGAGCCCGAGCCCGAGCTGGGCGGTGTAACGGAGATCATCGGGCTCGTCATCGCCGCGGTCGTGCTCGTCATCACCTTCGGCTCGCTGGCGGCTGCTGGTCTTCCGCTGCTCACCGCGATCGTCGGAATCGCTATCGGCGTCGCCTCCGTCATCGCCATCGGTATGTCCTCGACGACCACGACCCTCGCGTTGATGCTGGGCCTTGCCGTCGGCATCGACTACGCCCTGTTCATCGTTTCCCGCTATCGCTCCGAACGCGCCCTGGGCCACAGTGCCGAGGACTCGGTGGGGAGGGCCGTCGGCACTGCGGGATCAGCCGTCGCCTTCGCCGGCCTGACTGTGATCATCGCGCTCGCGGGCCTGTCCGTCGTCGGTATTCCCGTGCTCACAAAGATGGGCCTCGCCGCCGCCGGTACTGTTCTCGTCGCCATCGTTCTCGCCCTCACCTTGCTGCCTGCGCTCCTCGGCTTCGCTCAGAACGCGGTCCTGCCGCGCAAGCAGCGCAAGGGTGTGGAACTCAGCGAGAAGGACCGCGGCGAAAAGAACGGGAAGCCCAATATGGGCACCCGCTGGGCGTCCTTCGTCACCCGCCGCCCCCTCGCCGTACTGCTGTTCAGTGTGCTCGGCCTCGGGGTGATCTCCATCCCGACGTTCTCCATTGAACTCGGCATGCCGGGCGACGAGTCGCAGCCCACCTCCACCACCCAGCGCCGCGCCTACGACGCCCTGGCCGACGGCTTCGGTCCCGGCTTCAACGGACCGCTGACCGTTGTAATTGACGCCAAGGGCGTCGACGACCCGAAGGCTGCGGCCCAGCAGGCGGCAGCAGACCTCGCGAAGACCGACGGCGTGGTCTCCGTCTCGCCGGCCATGTTCAACAAGAGCGGTGACACCGCACTCCTCAGCGTCGTGCCCACCACCGCGCCGACCTCCACCGAGACCAAGGACCTCATCCACACCATTCGTGGCGAGGCACCCGCTCTCGAGTCCAAGACCGGCGCGAAGATGCTCGTCACCAGCACGACCGCCGTCAACATCGACATGTCGGAGAAGCTCAGCGATGCCTTGCTGCCCTACCTGGCGGTCATCGTCGGGCTCGCCATCTTGCTCCTGATGGTCGTCTTCCGCTCCGTGCTCGTGCCGCTCAAGGCGGCCCTCGGCTTCCTGTTCTCGGTGGGCGGCGCCTTCGGCGCGCTCGTCGCAGTCTTCCAGTGGGGATGGCTGGCGGATCTGATCGGGGTGGATCAGACAGGACCCATCGTGAGCATGATGCCGATCTTCCTGATCGGTGTGGTGTTCGGCCTCGCCATGGACTATGAGGTGTTCCTCGTGACCCGGATCCGCGAGGCATACGTCCATGGGGAGCGCCCCCACCAGGCCATCGTGACCGGGTTCCGGCACAGCGCACGCGTAGTCACCGCGGCCGCGATCATCATGATCGCCGTGTTCGCCGGCTTCATCGGAATGAGCGAATCGTTCATCAAGATGATCGGTCTCGGACTCGCCACAGCCGTCTTCCTCGACGCGTTCGTGGTCCGTATGACCCTCGTCCCCGCGGTCCTTGCCCTCCTCGGCGATAGGGCGTGGAAGCTGCCCAAGTGGCTCAACCGCATCCTGCCTGACGTGGACATCGAGGGAGAGAAACTGACTCGCACTCTGGAGGCCGTCCCCGACGCGGGCGCGTCCGAAGCCGAACACGCGCGCGTGTGAGATGAGGAAGGGCGGGTGAGGTGTCCGCACGGGAGGTCCGCCGCGACCCCGCCGAGCTGGACCAGAACGCCCGCTCCCAGCGGCTCAAGCAGCGCATCCGGATCGAGCAGCACGCGCCC